>JBDUCG010000184.1:0-4442 GCA_040003565.1 Chloroflexota bacterium
GCATCCCGCTGCCCGCGCCAGGCGACCTCGTCATCGCGTTCTATGGCTACCGCGCACGGGATAACTGGTTCGACCTCGCGCGCGTGGTCCTCACCTGCGCGGCGGCGTCGACGACCGGGACGCTGCTCCCTTACTTCGTCGCGCGGCGCTGGGGCCGGCCGGTCGCGCATCGCCTCTCGAGCTGGCTCGACATCGATGAGCGCCGCATGGACGAGTGGATCGAGCGCGTGCGCCGCTACGGCTTCCGCGGTGTGCTGCTCGGCCGGCTCATCCCGGGTCTGCGCGTCGCGATCTCGCTCATCGCGGGCACCGCCGAGGTTCCCGTCTGGCGCTTCTCCCTCGGCGTCTTCGTCGCCGCGGCGCTGTACTGGACGGGCTGGGTCGCGCTCGGTGCGCTGGTGGGCCCGCAGGTCGACGACCTCATCGAGCCGTACGTCGGCTACATCGCCGTCGGCATCCCAGTGATAGTCATCACGCTCTTGGTGCTGCGCGTGATCCAGGTCCGTCGCGGGAAGCGCCCAGCGGCGAAGGGCGACCGATCCGATTCAGCGCCGGGTGACCGTCGCCTCTAGGTACGCGCGCTTCCACGCTTCGTCGAGATCGCCGAACGGCTCGGGCGCGCCCGGCACGATCCAGATGTGGATCATCTCGGCGGTCAGCGGCAGAAGGATGGAGCCGACGGGGCATAGGCCCAGCGGGCTGAGAACGCCCGACAGGCCGGGCGGTGTGAGCGAGATGCAGATGTGCTCGTGCGCGTGCCACATCGTGAGCGGGCCGCCGATGGTCGGGCCAGGGACACCGATCTTCGGCATCAGGAACATCGCGCCCATGAGCACCGGGCGTCCGTCCGGCGCGACGGCGTACACGAGCGTTTCCGGATGCGCCGGATCGAGGACGCGGTCGTCGTGTTCGTAGCTCGGGTTCGACGCGTGGAAGTCCATACCTCTCAGGCCTTCCACGTGGTAGCCGTCGGCCGCGGCGACCGCGGGGTCGGCATAGCGCGCGAGAGCCGTGCGCGCGGCGAGGATGAGGTCGCCTGCGGCCGCGCGCTCGGCCGGCGTGGGATCGCGGTCGAGCGCGGCCGGGAAGATCGAGCCGGGCGGCGGCACGCTGCCCGCGTGGGCGTGATGCCCCGCGACCGCACCCGGCTCGGCCGCCGATGCGCGAAACGCGCCGATCCATGAGCTTGCCGCGGTGGCGATGACCAGGACACAGATCGCGACGCTGCCCGCGAAGGACCGGATGCGGCGGCGCACGGTCGGCGAGGGCCGGAAGACGATCGCGAGCGCGAGGATCTCCCCGAGCTTCGTCGCGAGGCCCGCCTGGTCGGGTGCTTCGCCACTCAGCGCGGAGAACCAGTACGCGACGATCGAGCCGACGAGCACGGCCACGCCGAGACGGCCGGCCCGGGATCCACTCAGCACGCGACGGGCGACCACGAGGAGCAGGACCGCGTCGATGACGAACAACATGCGCAGGCCGGCGCCGTGGTCCGTGGCGAGCGCGAGACCCGCGTGCAGCGCGGCGCTCGCGGAGAGGAGTCCGACCAGCAGCCAGTCGATCGGCGCGAGCGCAGGCGCTCCGCGACGGCGAGCCAACCACAGACCTATCGGCACGAGCACCAGCGCGATCAGACCGGCGACGTGCTCGGGGCCGATCTGGTACAGCGGACTGCCGTTCATGAGAACGCCTCCATATTCGTGACGATGCCCACTGAGCCCGGCGCGGCCGTGGCTCGAGCGGCGCGACGCAGCAGCGCGATGACGCTGATCGGAAGGACGAAGCCGGTGAGGAGTGCGACCGCGGGCGGGAACGCGTGCGTGAGCGCGATCGCGAGCGCGGCGTCGATCGCGAGGAAGGCCAGCGTGATGCCTTCGACGATGTACACGAGACGGCGCGTGCCGCGGCGATCCACGCGCACGCGCATCCGCGCGATGAGGAGAGCCGCGGCGGTGATGCCGCTCAGCAGGACCGACGAACCACCGCCGGGGAACACCAGTCCCCAGAACGTGGCTTCGATCGTCGTTGCGACGAGGACGGCGCCCTGCAGGAGCAGGAGCACCTTCACGACCTCGATGAGGTCATCGCCCGGGCGCTTCGAAATGTCCATGAGCAGAGATTGGTCCTGCCCGATGAGCGCCACATTGGCCGAACATGAGCGTTTCATGAGCGTCCAAAGCGCGGTCTGCAGTTGGGCCAGAGCGGTCTGCGGCGGGGAGCTAGAGCGCCGGCAGGTCGATCGTCACCGTGGCGCCGCCGCCGTCGGCTGTGCTCGCGCGAATGGTGCCGCCGTGGGCTTGGACGATCGCGCGGGCGATCGACAGGCCGAGACCGGTCCCCTCGCCGCTGCGCGCGGGGTCGGCCTGATAGAACCGCTCGAAGATCCGCTCCTCGCTCCCCGCCGGGATACCCGGCCCGGCGTCGCGGACCTCGAGGCGCACGCGCCCTTCCTGTTTCGTCAGCTTGATGCCGACCGGGGCGCGACCGTGGCGGAACGCGTTGTCGATCAGGATGCGCACCGCCCGGCCCAGCGTGTCGGGATCGCCCGAGACCAGCGCCGAGCCCGGCGCGCTCACCTGGACGTCACGCGCGTCGTCGCGTGCGCGACCGGGAGCCTGAAAGCGACGGGCCTCCTCGGTCGCCACCGCGCGCAGGTCGGCGGGCCGTCGCTCGACCGCGACGCCTGCGTCCGCGCGCGCGAGCACGAGCAGGCCGTCGACCAGCCGGCTCATCCGCTCCGCCTCGCTCACCACGTCCGCGAGCGCCGCGGCGCGGTCGTCCACAGTGGCGTCGGGTCGCTCGCGAAGGAATTCCGCGTTCGTCCGGATCGTCGAAAGCGGCGTCCGCAGCTCGTGCGACGCGTCCGCGACGAATCGCTGCTGCGCGGCGAGCGCCGCGGCGAGATCGGCCTGCGTCGCCTGCAGTCGCTCGAGCATCGCGTTGAAGCTCGTCGTCAGTCGACCGACCTCGTCGCGGCCGCGGCTGAGCGCGAGACGCTTCGAAAGGTCGCCGGTCGTGCCGATCGCGCCGGTCGTCTCGGCCAGCGTGACGAGCGGACGGACCGCTCGTCCGGCGACGAGCCACGACACGATCGCCACTGAGATGAGCGTCACGATCGCGGCGAACAGAAGGAAGAACCGGAGTCCGTTGATCTGACTGGTCACGAAGGCCGTCGATTGACCGGCCACGGCCACGCCGCTGTCGGACGCGCTCGCCCACTTTCGCGCTACGACCCGAAGAGTCAGCGGGTCGGCGTCGGCCGACGACGAAGCGCTCGCCGCGGTGATCGTCGCGGCCGAGCGACCCTGCTCGGTCGCCTCGACGACGACCGCCGCTGGGATGCGCGGCGGCGCGCCGTCGATCAGGCCGGACGCGTACCGCACGGTGCCGCTCGCGGTCAGCACCAGTAGGAACGGCTCGGTACCGCTGCGCAGGTTGGCCACGACCAGCGGTCGTTCGGTCAGCGGTGCCGCGTCGGCGCGCTGCAGCGACGCGACCGCGGAATCGGCCATCGCCGTCAGCGCGCGGTCCTGATCATCGCGCGCGCCGTTCGCGCCGAGGCCGGAGAACAGGATGATGAAGAGGAGCATCCCGGCCGCGGCGACTCCGGTGCCGTAGAGCGCGAGGCCGCGCCGGACCGGCATTACGGCTCCCGCAGCACGTAGCCGACGCCGCGCACGGTCTGGAGCAGGCGCGGCTCTCCGTCGGCCTCGATGCGTCCGCGCAGACCCGCGACGGTCACGTCGACCACGTTCGAGATCGCGTCGCTGTCGATGCCCCACACCGCATGCAGCAGCTGATCGCGTTCGAGCACCTGACGCTGATGCCGGAGAAAGTGCTCGAGCACGTCGAACTGGAGCGCGGTCAGCTCGACCGCGCGGTCACCGCGCCGCACCTCGTGCGCGGATACGTCCATGACGAGGTCTGCGCAGCGAAGGACCTCGCGCGCGGCGGTCTCGCGCCGCCGCAGAAGCGCGCGCACCCGCGCGAGCAGCTCCTCGAACGCGAACGGCTTCACGAGATAGTCGTCTGCGCCGGCATCGAGACCCGCGACGCGATCGGAGACGGCGTCGCGAGCGGTCAGCATCAGGACCGGCACGTCCGATCCCTTGCGCAGGCGCCGGCACACCTCGACCCCGTCGATGCCGGGCAGCATGACATCGAGCACGACGAGGTCAGGCGGCCGATCGCGTGCGGCGACGAGCGCGGTCGGTCCGTCTCCCGCGACCTCCACGGTGTTGCCCTCGTACGCGAGCGCTCGCCGCAGCGACGCGGCGAGCTTCGCGTCATCGTCGACGACAAGGATCCGCCTACGCGCGCTCACACGCGGATGATGGCAGGCGCGGGTCGCTCGGCGTGTGCCTCAGGCGCTCTGGACGATCGCCAGGATGTTGCCCTCGGAGTCCTTGAACCAGGCCGCCTTCGCGCCTCCGGCGTCGGCG
>JBDUCG010000016.1:0-15084 GCA_040003565.1 Chloroflexota bacterium
AGTACATCGCCGGAGCCGCCGCGTGGGTCGAGGCCGGCGGCCTCTTCGCGCTGCCCAACCTGCGCGGCGGCGGCGAGTACGGGGAACGCTGGCATCAAGGCGGCATGCTGGAGCGCAAGCAGAACGTGTTCGATGACTTCCACGCCGCGGCGGAGGCGCTCATCGCCCGCGGATGGACGAAGCCGGAGCGGATCGGGGTGACCGGTGGCTCGAATGGTGGCCTGCTGACGGGCGCCGCACTCACGCAGCGGCCCGAGCTGTTCGGCGCCGTCTACTGCGCCGTCCCGCTACTCGACATGCTTCGTTACCAGAATTTCCTCATCGCGCGCTTCTGGATCGCGGAGTACGGCAGCGCGGAGGATCCCGAGCAGTACAAGTGGCTGCGCGCGTACTCGCCGTACCACCACGTCAAGGGCGGCGTGCGCTATCCGGCGGTCCTGTTCACGACGGCTGAGGGCGACAGCCGCGTCGATCCGATGCACGCCCGCAAGATGACGGCGCTGCTCCAGGCGCGGACGGCGGAGGATCCCGATGCGACGGTCCTGCTGCGCGTCGACCGCGACGCGGGCCATGGCGTCGGCAAACCACTCGACAAACAGGTCGACGATCTCGCGGATCAATATTCATTCCTCGCTTGGCGGCTCGGTCTGGAGCCGGCTCGCTCGGGTATGCTCGAACGAGGATGAACATCCTGAAGCGCCTTCGCGAGCAGGCGAAGGACTACGAATGCAAGGTCTGCGGCGCCAACCACGCGCGCTCCGAGATCCGACTTCTCGGCCGGCTCGAAGCGGCCTGGATCGTGCGCGTCACCTGCTGGCGGTGCGAGAGCGCGATCAAGCTTCTCGTGTACGTTGACCGCGAGCGCACGTCGCTGGCGCCGATCAACGAGAAGCCGGTCCGCGCGAAGCGTCCTCCGGTGTCACTCGACGAGGTCATCGACGCGCATGAGTTCCTCGAGCAGTTCGAGGGCGACGCGCGCGCCCTATTCGCCGGAAAAGGAAAGGTCGTCGGCTCGACCGAGACCTAGAAAATGGCCAAGAACGCGGTCATTACCGGATGGGGCTTCTATGCGCCTTCGCGCGTGATGACGAACGCCGAGCTCGAGCGGATCGTGGACACGTCCGACGAGTGGATCGCGTCACGCACCGGCATCCGCGAGCGCCGCATCGCGTCAGATGGTGAGACCACCTCGTCGATGTCCACGCGCGCGGGACGCATGGCGCTCGATCGCGCGCGGCTTCGGCCACAGGACGTGCAGCTGATCATCGTGGGCACATGTTCGCCGGACTACGTCTTCCCGGCCACCGCTTGCGTCGTCCAGAACGACCTCGGGGCCACGAAGGCCGGCGCCTTCGACATCGAGGCGGCGTGCACGAGCTTCGTCTCAGCGCTTGCCGTCGCCCGCGGCATGATCGTGTCCGGTGCGATCCAGAACGCTCTGGTGATCGGCGCGGAAACGCTGTCCCGTTTCCTGAACTGGAAGGATCGGACGACGTGTGTGCTGTTCGGAGACGGCGCCGGAGCCGTCGTCCTCGAGGCGACGAATGCATCCGTTGGGATCGAGTCGGTCATTTTGCACAGCGATGGCTCCCATGTGGAGAAGCTCATGATCCCCGCGGGTGGCGCGCGCATCAGAGCCACGCAGGACACGCTCGACAAGGGCCAGCATCTCATCACGATGCAGGGCGGCGACGTCTTCAAGCTCGCCGTGAAGTCGATGGCCGATGCGGCCGAAGAAGCGCTGGCCGAGGCCGGGCTCGGCCTCGATGACATCGCGCTGATGATCCCGCATCAGGCGAACATCCGGATCATCGAGCAGGTCGCGAAGCGCCTTCACTTTCCGATGGACCGCGTGTTCGTGAATATCCAGCGCTACGGGAACACGTCCGCGGCTTCGATCCCGATCGCGATCTGCGAGGCGGAAGCGACCGGCCGGCTGCGTCGTGGCGACAAGGTGCTTCTCGTAGCGTTCGGCGGGGGATTCACCTGGGGTGCGTCGGTCCTCGAGTGGTTCGGGGTGCACGACGGCGCGCGCCCACCAGGCCCGCTCGAGCGCGCGCGCGAAGCGATCGAGGAAGTGGTCGAGCGGGTGCGACCCGCGGGGTAGCGCCAGCGTGTTTCGAGCACGTCGACGTACCCTTTCGCCGCATGACTGAGCAGAGCCTCGCGCCGCTCTATCGGGGGCGGGCGAAACAGAACGGTCGGCTTGTCGACGCGATCCGCCCGCTGTCCGATGAGCAGCTGAAGCTGCGTGCGGGCCCACGCAATGCTCCGATCTGGGCCCTGGCGGCCCACACCGCGGGTGGGCGGGTGTACTGGCTATGCGGGATCTTCAAGGAGAGCGGTGCGGAGAGCACGCCTTTCCCCGATGCTGCGAGCGGCCTCGGTTGGGAAGACGACGAGAACACGCCGCGCGGAGCGGACGAGCTCGTGTTCGCGCTCGGGTCGTCATGGGAGATCGTCCGGCGATGCCTCGAACGGTGGACGACGCCGATGCTCGACGACGTGTTCACGCGCGAGATCGGCGGCAAGACACAGGGGCACACGCGTCAGTCGGTGCTGATGCGGATCCTCACGCACGACGCCTTTCACTCAGGCGAGATCTCGCAGATCCTCGGCGCGAACGGCCTCCCCGAGATCGATCTCTGGAGGGCGTAGGCCACTTTCGAGCGCCTTCTACCTGCGCGTCCTGCGCTCCCTGCATCGGTGTCGCGTCCCTGATTCACCTATTGACAGCGTGGGCGAGTGGTGGAGAATGCCCACTGCGTGGTGAGTAGTGGGGAAGGGTGGGGCATCCTCCCCCAGGACGAGAAGGGTAATTGGAAGGTTTCTTCGCGGGCGAGTTCGCCCACGCACTGGACGACAAGGGACGCCTCGCCATCCCGGCGAAGTTCCGTCTGCGCTTCAAAGAGGGAGCGGTCGTGACGCGTTGGGTGAGCGGTGGGGAATGCCTCGCGGTCTTTCCCGAGTCCGAATGGGTGGCCCTCAACACCGACATCACCAAGCGCCCGCGCACGGATCCAAAGGCGACCCGCTTCCGGCACTTCATCCTTGCAGGTGCACATGAAGCGGACCCGGACGCGCAAGGGCGCCTCACCATCCCGGCGCACCTCCGCGACTACGCCGGGCTCAAGAACGACGCCATCGTCATCGGCAACTCCGACCACCTCGAGATCTGGGAGCCGGGACGCTGGAGGACCAACCTCGCAACGGTCCAAAGCGAGATCGCGGACGATCTCGCGGACCTCGGGATCTGAGCGTGTCCATGAACCGGTTCTTCTGGCCGAAGTACTCGCCCAGCTTGATCCCCGCGAAGGTGGCCGCTTTCTCGACGGCACGGTCGGCGCCGGCGGCCACGCCGAAGCCATCCTCGAGCGCATCGGTCCGAGCGGGCGCGTCATCGGTCTCGACGTCGATCCCGCGGCTCTCGCCGAAGCACGGCGTGTCCTCGAACGCTTCGGTGAGCGCGCGGTCCTCGTCCGCTCCAACTTCGCGTTTCTCGACGCCGTGGCCGCTCGTCACGGTCTCGCGCCGCTCGACGGGATCCTCCTCGACCTCGGTCTCTCCTCGCTCCAGCTCGCGGACGAGCGGCGAGGCTTCAGCTTTCGCGCGGAAGGCCCACTGGACATGCGCGCCGACCCGGACCTCAGCGTCACGGCGGCAGACATCGTGAACAGCTGGGACGAGCGCGAGCTGCGCCGCACGTTCGGCGAGCTCGGCGAGGAGACCGAGGCAGGCCGTGTGGCCGCCGCGATCGTGCGGCGACGCGCGCATGAGCCGTTCCTCACCGCGGATGACCTCGGCCGCTTCGTCGCGGGCGTGAAGACGCAGCGCCGGCGCGGCATCGATCCGGCGACGCGCGTCTTTCAGGCGCTGCGCATCGCGGTCAACCGCGAGCTCGATAACCTCCAGCAGGGCCTCGAGGCCGCCGTGCGCGCGCTGCGACCCGGTGGACGTCTCGCGGTCATTTCCTTTCACTCGCTCGAGGACCGGATCACGAAGCAGTTCTTCGTCCGTGAATCGCGCGACTGCATTTGTCCTCCCCACCTCCCCACCTGCGTCTGCGGGCATCGCGCGGGCTTGCGTGTCGTTACCCGGCGTCCGCTTCGTGCGGACTCGGCGGAGGTCGCACGCAACCCGCGCGCCCGCAGCGCAGCTCTTCGTATCGCGGAGAAGATCTCCTGATCGCCGCGCAGGCGGTCAGGGCGGCGCCGGTGCGCCGCCCGTTTCCGGCACGCCCCCGCGGCGGGCACGCGACCCTGCGGCGCCGCCAGGGCGCCGGCACGACGTGGGAGGTCCGCACGTTCCTCATCGTGTCCGCGGCGATCTGCGCGCTGTTCCTCCTGGTCGTCCTCTACCTCTCGCAGGCGACAGCGGTCGCGACCCGTGGGTACGAGACGCAGCGTCTCGAGCAGGTGCGCGATGAGCTGCGCCGGCAGAACGCCCTCCTCGCAGTGGAGAGCGCGCGACTGGATTCCCCCGCACGCATCGAGACCGAAGCGAGGCGCCTCGGGCTGGTGCGCGCCGCCGCCGTCCAAGTAGTCCAAGCGGAGCCGATCGCCGCCAAGCGTTGACGTCGCGCGAGGCGCTGCTGGGGAGCGAGCGCCTCACCACGGAGGAAGAGTGACGGAAGGGATCTCGCCGGGCCGTCTGCGCGTCCTGTTCGCGCTCTTCGCCGTGGCGACGCTCCTGCTTTCGCTGCGCGTCGGCTACTGGCAGACGATCGGACGGTCCGCTCTGCTCACAGGCGCGGAGGATCAGCTGCGCAGCGACCTGGTCGTCGAGGCGCAGCGCGGCGTGATTCGCGACCGCACGGGCGCGGTCCTCGCGACGACCGTCGATCTGCGCTCGCTCTACGCGATCCCGAAACGGATCCCCGATCGCGCCGAGGCCGCAGCGAAGCTCGCGCCGATCCTGGCGACACCGGCGGCGACGATCCGCGCTGCCCTGGATTCGGGGGCCGAGTGGCTGTACCTGAAGCGCCGCCTGCCAGAGCCGGTCGCGCGCGCCGTCGAGGCGCTCGCGATCCCCGGCCTCGGGTTCGAGGCGGAGCCGAAGCGCCTCTACCCGAACGACAACGTGGGTGCGCATGTGCTCGGGTTCGTGAACGACGACGGCGTCGGTCAGTACGGCGTCGAAGGCGCATACGACACGGTGCTGCGCGGCGTGCCCGGCCGGCTCACCGTGGAGCGCGATCCGAAGGATCGCGAGCTTGCTGTCGGCCTGCGTACCGCGGTGCCGGCAAAGAACGGCGCCGACCTCGTGCTCACGATCGACCTCGTCGTCCAGACCGCGGCCGAGCGCGCGCTCCGCCAGGCGATGGAGCGCGAGAAGGCCCCGAGCGGATCGATCATCGTCCTGGATCCACGTGACGGAGCGATCCTGGCGCTCGCCTCGTGGCCCACGTTCGATCCATCGCGGGTGGCGGCCGCCGATCCCGAGGCGCTACGAGATCGCGCGGTCTCGTGGACCTTCGAGCCCGGCTCGACGATGAAGGCGGTCACGATCGCGGCCGGCATCGACAAGCACGTCGTGACACCGACGACGACCTACGACGACAAGGGCTACGCGGTCATCGGCGGGCGCCGGCTCAACAACGCGCAGGGCAAGGTCTACGGGACGACGACCGTCACGCAGATCCTCGAGCGCTCGGCGAACGCGGGCGCGGTGTTCGTCGCGTCCAAGCTCGGCCAGGATCCGCTCTACCAATACCTTCGCGCGTTCGGATTCGGAGACGCGACCGGCGTCGATCTCGCGGCCGAGGCAACCGGCGCTGTGCGGCCGCTGGCGCAGTGGTACCCCGTCGATGTCGGCACCATCGCGTTCGGCCAGGGGATCGCGATCACGCCTCTGCAGCTCGCGATGGCGTACGCGGCGATCGCGAACGGCGGCACGCTCTATCGGCCATACGTGGTGGCGGCGACGCGCGGTGCGGATGGGGAGCACCGCACCGTGCCCGTCGCCGTTCGCAGCCCGATCACGCCCGAGACCGCGGACACGCTGCGCACGATGCTCGTGTCGTCGGTCGACCGCGGCATCTCACATGGCGCGAGCTTGACCGGCTACACGGTGGCCGGGAAGACAGGCACCGCACAGATCCCGAGCGACGACGGTCGCTATGTCGACGATGCATACGTTTCGTCGTTCGCGGGTTTCGCGCCGGCGAGCGATCCGCGCTTCGTCGCGGTCGTCGTGCTCGAACGGCCGCAGTCGAAGCTGCTCGGAACGGTGACCGCGATGAATACGTTCCACGACCTCGCACTCGACGTGCTCCGTAACGCGCGCATTCAACCGGACCGGCCCTGATCGCTCGCTACCATTCGCTGGTGTTCACGCTCGAACAATTGCTCGCGGCGACCGGCGGACGCGTCATCCAAGGCACGCCACGCGCGGACGAACGTTTCGTCGGTGGCGCGTTCGATTCGCGCATCGTTCAGCCGGGTGAGGTCTTCTTCGCATTGCGCGATCAGCGCGATGGCCACGAGTTCGTAGCCGACGCGTTCGCACGCGGTGCGCGCGCCGCGGTCGTCGAGCGCGCTGTTCCCGCGCCCGAGGACGCGCTGCTCGTCGAGGTGTCGCAGCCGCTCCATGCGCTGCGCCGTCTCGCGGAGGCAATGCGTGACGCGCATCCCGTCCCTGCGGTTGGCATCACCGGGAACGTCGGCAAGACGACGACGAAAGAAGCGACCGCCGCCGCGCTCGGGGCCCGCTACCGCGTCCTGCGCACCGCGGCGTCGTTCAACAACGAGATCGGCGTGCCGCTCACGTTCCTCCGCCTGGAGCCTTCGCACGAGGTCGCCGTGATCGAGCTCGGCTTCTACGTGCCCGGCGAGATCGCGGACCTGTGCCACCTGGTGCGTCCGCGCATCGGGATCATCACCGAGATCCCTGCCATCCCCGTTCACTTCGCGCGCACGCCGAACGTCGACGCGATCGCCGCCGGCAAAGCCGAGCTCATCGAATCGCTGCCCGACGACGGCGTCGCGCTGCTCAACGCCGACAGCCCGCGCGTCCGCGCGCTCGCGCCGCGAACGCGGGCTCGCGTCGTCCTCTTCGGCGAGAGCGAGGACGCGGAGCTGCGCGCGATGGATGTCCATGCCGACGGTCTCGCGGGTTTGCGCTTCACCGCCGTCTATGAAGGCGAGCGCATTCCCGTCGCCGTGCCCATCCCCGGGCGGCAGCTCGTCCCAGCGGCGCTCGCGGCGCTCGGGGCATCCCACGCGCTCGGCGTGCCGCTCGCCGAAGCGGCCGTCGCGCTCGGGACGCTGGAACAGCCGGCCCACCGCATGGAAGTGCGCCGCGGCGCGAGTGTCACCGTCATCGACGACAGCTACAACGCGAGCCCCGCGGCGGTCGAGGCCGCGCTGGCCGTGCTGCGGGACGTCAAGGGCCGGCGCATCGCGGTGCTTGGCGACATGCTCGAGCTCGGGACGTTCGCCGTGGGCGCGCATGAGGCCGCGGGGCGGGACGCGGCGCGCAGCACCGACGTGCTCATCGGCATCGGCGAGCTCGCGCGTACCGCCGTCGACGCCGCGCGTGCGGCTGGTCTGGCGGAGGCGTATTGGGCGAGCGATCCGGGTGAGGCGCTCGTCGTGCTGCGGCGGATGCAGCGTCCGGGCGACACGATCCTCGTCAAGGGCTCGCACTCGCTCGCGCTCGACCGCCTGGCGGACACGCTCGTGCGTTCGGACGCGGCGTAGTTTGGAGATCCTCGCCCTCGGCGTTCTGCTTTCGGCATTCCTCCTCGGTCTCGTGCTCGGCGCGCCGTACATCCGCCTTCTGCGGCGCCTCCGGATCGGGCAGAACATCCGGCCCGAGGGTCCGCAGACGCACTACGTGAAGCAGGGCATCCCGACGATGGGCGGCGTGCTGTTCATCGGCGTGACGTTCGTACTGTGGCTCTTCGTGCTCGTGCTACTGCCCGCCGATCAACGCGACCAATTCATCCCGCAGACGATCGTGCCGATCGGGACGCTGATCGCGGTGGGCCTGCTCGGCGCCATCGACGACCTGGTGAACGTTCGCTATGGCTTCGGGATCCGCGGACGACACAAGCTCGTGTGGCAGGTGATCGTCGGCCTCGTCGCCGCGATCTACATCCAGCGCCACTTCGGCATCACCGGCATCTACGTCCCGCTCGTCGGTGAGCTGGAGATCGGCGGCGCGCTGTTCATCGCGCTCGCGCTGTTCACCATCGTCGCCATGTCGAACGGCGTCAATCTCACCGACGGCATGGACGGCCTCGCCGGTGGGACCGCGGTCTTCGCGTTCCTCTCGGTCGCGTTCATCGCCGCGTCCATCAACTTCCCGTGGCTCGAGGTGTTCTGCGCGGCGATGGTCGGGGCGATCCTCGCGTTCCTGTGGTTCAACGTGCACCCGGCGGAGGTCATCATGGGCGACACCGGTGCGCTCGCGCTCGGCGCGACCCTCGCCACCATCGCCCTCACGACCGGCTTCGCGCTGCTGCTGCCTGTGCTCGGCGTGATCTTCGTCGCCGAGACACTCTCGGTGATGATCCAGGTCGGCAGCTTCAAGCTCCGCGGGAAGCGCATCTTCCGCATGTCCCCTCTCCACAACCACTTCGAGCTGATCGGTTGGGCAGAGGAGAAGGTCACCATCCGTTTTTGGCTCATCGGTGCGCTCGCGGGGATCGCGGCGGCGGTCCTTGCGTACGCGACGCCGAAGTGAGCCGTGCCGTTCGTGGCCCGACGCGCGCCGCGAAGAAGGTCTGGCGCGGTACCTGGCTGGAGCGCGACGGCATGTTGTGGTCGCCGCTCCTCGATTCCCTCGGCCTCGTCGCCGGCTTCACGACACGGGAGCAGGGGAGTCTCGCCGGGTCGCGTCATCCTCTTGACGAGCAGGCCCGCAATCGCGCCGCCCTCGCGAAGACGCTCGGCTTCGACGCGGTGTCCCGCGTGAAGCAGGTGCACGGCAAGGAGGTCCTCCGCGTCGAAGGGCCCATCGAACAGTGGCCGAGCGCTGACGCGATGTGGACTGACCGCAGTGGCGTGCTGCTGGGCGTCGCGGCGGCGGACTGCGTGCCCGTGCTCGTCGCGGATCCCGATGGGCCGATCGGCGCCGCGCACGCCGGCTGGCAGGGCACGACGCTGCGCGTCGCCGAGGCGCTGGTCGAGGCCATGGTCGCCGGCGGCGCGTCGCGCGAACGCCTGGTCGCGTCCCTCGGCCCAGCGATCGGGCCATGCTGCTACGTCATCGACCTGGAGCGCGCGACGCTGGTCAACGAACGGATCGGCGAGGGCAGCCTGCGCAAGGTGAACGAGCGGATCGTGATGGATCTCTGGGCGGCCAACACCGCTCAGCTGCGCTCGGCCGGTGTCGGCCGCATCGAGATATCCGCGGTCTGCACGCTCTCGGGCGGCGCGGATCTCTGGTCGTACCGCGGCCGCGATCCGGATGGGATGTACGGGACGCAGCTCGGCTTCATCGGACGACCAGGCGGGGGCTCCGCCCCTGCCGACGAGCGGCCATGAGCCTGCTCTTCGACGCCGAGGTCGGCCGCGAGGATTTCCGTGGCAAGCGCGTCACGCTCGTCGGCCTCGGGAAGGGACGCACGATGGCCGGGCTTGCGAAGTTCCTCGTTACGTGCGGAGCCCACGTCACGATCACCGACGCCAAGCCGGCCGAGGCGCTCGCCGAAGGGCTCGCGCGCCTGGGCGACACGCCGGCTGAGCTCGTCCTCGGGCCATCCAGCGACGACGCGGCACTCGCGGATCCGGACTTTGTGTTCGTGAATCCCGGTGTGCGCCCGCGGTCCGCGACGATCCTGCGCGCGCTGCAGCGAGGGATCCCCGTCCTCACCGAGATCGGCCTCTTCTTCCGGCTCTGCCCGGCGACGATCGTCGGGATCACCGGTACGAAGGGGAAGACCACCACCACGACGCTGGTCGGCCAGATCCTGTCCCGCGGTCCGCGCCGTGTCATCGTCGGCGGCAACATCGGACGAGCGATCATCCAAGACGTCGACACCATGACGAAAGACGACATCGTGGTGCTCGAGCTCTCGAGCTTCCAGCTCGACACGCTCGCTCGTAGCCCGCACGTCGCCGTGGTGACGAACATCAGCGAGGATCACCTCGATCAGCACGGCACGCGCGAGAACTACGTCGCCGCGAAACGCAACATCCTCGCCTGGCAGGGGTCGCGCGACATCGCCGTCCTCAACCTCGATGACACCACCGTGCTCGCGATGCACACCGGCGCGGCGTCGGAGATCCGCGGCTTCTCGCTGACGCAGCGGCCGCGCCGCGGCGCGTTCATCGACGAGCAGCAGCGGCTCACGCTGACCGACGGCGACCGCCGCACCCCGCTGCTCGCCGTGAACGAGCTGCGCGTGCCAGGCAGGCACAACGTCGCGAACGCGCTCGCCGCGGCGATCGTCGGGAACATCTTCGACATCCCGGGCGAAGACATCGCGGCCGCGCTGCGCGAGCTCGAAGGCGTCGAGCGGCGTCTTCAGACCGTCGGCGAGCGGGACGGCGTGCTGTGGGTCAACGACTCCGCGTCCACGACACCTGCCGCGACGCTGACCGCGATGGACGCGTTCGACCGTCCGCCGGTCCTGATCCTTGGCGGCCTCGCCAAAGGCGCGGACTTCACCGGACTCGCGCGCGAGGTGGTGCGCCGTGCGCGCGGCGCGGTCCTGATCGGCGTCGCCGCCGACGAGATCGCCGGCGCCTTGGCCTCCGCGGCCGTTGGGGGAAGCACGCTGAAGGTGGAGCGCGCGAAGACGCTCGAGGATGCAGTTGCGGGCGCCCGGGCCATCGCTCGATCCGGCGATGTCGTGCTGCTCTCACCGGCGTGCGCGTCCCAGGACATGTTCTCGTCCGCCGACGAGCGCGGCGACCGTTTCACCGCACTCGTCCGAGCGTTCACCGAGCCGGTGAGATCGTGAGGCTGTTGCCCCGCATCCCGCGAACGACCTCCTACGACCTCGTGCTCGTCATGGTCGTGCTCGCGCTCACCCTGCTGGGGGTCGCGATGGTCTACAGCGCCAGCGGCATCAAGGCGCTCGACGCGCTGGATGACCCGCGGTACTTCCTCGTCTGGCAGTCGCTGTGGGCCGCGCTCGGTCTGGCGGGGATGTTCGCCGCGACGCGCATCGACTACCACCGGTACCGAGTGCTCGCGTTGCCGCTCCTCGCCGTCGCCATCGTGCTGCTCGCCGCGGTGCTCGTCCCCGGTCTCGGCACGAACGTGAACGGTGCCTCCAGATGGCTGCGTGTCGGCCCGGTCGGACTGCAGCCCGCCGAGCTCGCCAAGCTCGCGCTCATCCTCTATCTCGCATTCTGGCTCGGGGCGCGGCAGGACCGGATCGAGCGTGCCGGAACAGCCATCGGGTTCGTGGCCGTGACGGGCATCATCGGCGGTCTGGTGTTCGCGGAGCCCGACCTCGGCACCGCGATCGTGATCGCGGCGGTCGCGCTCGCGATGTACTTCGCGGCCGGAGCGCGGCTTTGGATGTTCGCCGCGCTCGCGATGCTGTCCGGCGTGCTGGCGACGGCGGGCGCGCTCGCGCATCCCGAGCGGGTCTCGCGCCTGCTGACCTTCATCGATCCGTGGCAGGACCCGCGCGACGCGGGCTACCAGGCGATCCAGGCGCTGTACGGCCTCGCGCTTGGTGGCCTGTCGGGCGAGGGACTTGGCGCCGGTCGCGAGAAGTTCGGCTTCCTGCCGTTCCCGTACACCGACTCGATCTTCGCGATCCTCGGCGACGAGCTCGGCCTGATCGGCTCGCTCGCCGTGATCCTGCTGTTCCTCGTGTTCGCGTACCGCGGCGTGCGCATCGCGCTGCGGGCGCCCGATGCGATGGGCGCGCTCGCCGCCACGGGTATCACGACCTGGCTGGTGTTCCAGGCGTGGGTGAACATGGCCGTCGTCGCCAGCCTCATCCCGATGACGGGCATCACGCTGCCGTTCATCTCATATGGTGGCTCGTCACTGTGCGTCGGCCTCATCGCGGTGGGTATCCTGCTCAATGTTGGACGGCAAGCCGCGCCGGCGGCGGCGACCGTGTCGCGTGCTCCTCGTCGGCGGCGGGACGGGCGGGCACGTCAGCCCGCTGCTCGCGATCGCGGAGGCGCTCCGCGAGGTCGATCCAGAGGTGGGATTCCTTTTCCTCGGTGGTCGTCGCGGACGCGAGGCTGAGCTCGTACCCGCGGCCGGCATCCCCTTCCACGCGACGCCGATGCCATCGCTCCGAGACCCCGAGTCGCGCCTGGCGTTCCTCCGGACGCTCGTCAGCGTGCCGCTCGCGTTCTTCGACGCGCTCGTCCAGCAGATCCGCTTCCGCCCTGACGTGTGCTGCACGACCGGCGGGATCGTCGCGATCCCGGTGACGCTCGCGGCACGTCTCATGCGCGTGCCGGTGTACCTCTGGGACGGGAATGCGATCCCCGGCCGCTCGACCCGGCTGCTCGCGTCGCTCAGCTCCCGCATCGGCGTCTCGTACGAGCAGGCGCGACGCGCGTTGCCGCGGGGGCGCACGGTCCTCGCGGGGACGCCGATCCGCGCGTCGCTGCTGAAGTGGACACGCGAGCGCGGCCGGGAGGCCTTCGCGGTCCCGGCCGACGCGATGCTCGTGGTGGTGAGCGGTGGAAGCCAGGGCTCCGAGCGCGTGAACGATGCGCTGTGGTCGGCCCTCGGTCGCATCCTCCGCGGCGCCTATGTCCTGCACATCACAGGTGAGAAGCACGGCGCGCGTGCGGAGACGCGGCGTGCGAATCTCGCGGCCGAGGTTCGCGACCGCTATATCGTCCGCCCGTACCTCGGCGACGAGATGGGCGGCGCGCTCGCCGCAGCGGACCTCGCGATCGGACGGGCGGGCGCTTCGTCGATCGCGGAGCCGCTCGCGTTCGGCATACCGCTCCTGGTCATCCCGTTCGGTGCGGCGATGGAGGGGCATCAGGAGGCGAACGCGCGCGCGATGGTCGAGACGGGCGCCGCGATCAGCATGCGCGAGGGCGAGCTCGACGGCGATCGCTTCACCGCGCAGGTGACCGGACTGCTTCAGAACCCAGACCGTCTGCGCCGCATGGCGAACGCCGCTCGCGCTACGGGCCGGCCGCAGGCCGCGCAGGAGATCGCACGTGACCTCCTGTCGCTGGGTGGCTGCGCGTGAGGATCCACATCGTCGGCATCGGCGGCGCGGGGATGTCGGCGGTCGGAAAGCTCCTCCTCGCCGCCGGCCACGAGGTGACGGGCTCCGACAACGGCCGCTGGCCGCTCGCGGAGGCGCTCGCGCGCGAGGGTGCGGCGGTACACGAGCGCTTCGCCGCGGAGCACGTGCCGGGCAGCGACATCGTCCTGCGGTCCAGCGCGTACAAAGAGGACAACGTCGAGGTCGCGGAGGCGCTCCGGCGCGGCATTCGCGTCTGGAAGCGCGAGGACGCCTGGCGCTTTCTCGCCGAGAGCAAACGCGTCATCGCGATCGCGGGCACGCACGGGAAATCGACGACGACCGCGCTCGTGTGGTCCGCCCTGCGCGCCGGCAACGTCGATGCATCGCTCATCTGCGGCGCCGTGCTGCGCGGCCTCGGGTCCAACGCGCACGCGGGCAGCAGCGACGCGCTCGTCATCGAAGCGGATGAGTACGACAACACCTTTCACGCGCTTCAGCCGCTCATCGCGGTCGTGACGACGGTCGATCACGATCACGTCGACATGTTTCCGACGCGCGAGACATACCGCGACGCCTTTCGGGTGTTCGCGGGAGGTCTGCAGGCCCAAGGCACGTTGGTGGCGTGCAGCGACGACGACGGCGCTCGCGAGCTTGGTGAGTACACGAAGAAGCAGCTCCGGCGCGATGTCCTCACCTATGGGACCGACGTTGGCGCGGATCTCCGCGTCACTCGCGACACCGACAGCGTCTACACGCTCGGCGATATCCAGATGAGCCTGCAGATCCCCGGTGAGCACAACGCGCTCAACGCGGCCGGCGCCGTCCTCGCCGCGCACGCGTTCGGCATCACCAAAGGTGACGCCGCACGTGGCGTTTCCGAGTTCGCGGGCGTGCAGCGCCGCCTCGAGCCCCTCGGCAGCGCCGCCGGCGTGCGTGTCGTCGACGATTACGCGCACATGCCCGCCGAGATCGCGGTCGGCCTGAACGCGTTCGCGAACGCGGTCGTCGTGTTCCAGCCGCACACGCCCAGCCGGCTCGCGAGCTTCTTCGATGAGTTCGTGGCCGTCCTGCGACGCGCGCGCGCGGTCGTGATCGTCGAGACCTTCTCCTCGGCGCGCGAACAGGCCGAGACGACCTCGCGGGCCATGGCGCTCGCCGAAGCCGTTGGCGGTCGCTATGCGCGTGATGGAGAGGAGGCCGCTCGCTTGGCGGCGGATCTCGTCGGTCCGGGCGATGTCGTCCTGGTGATGGGCGCCGGCGACGTCCGACCGGTCGGAGAGCGGCTCCTCGAGCTGCTGCGGACACCGGTATGAAGGCCTCGCCCTTCGGCGTCCGCGCGGAGCCCTTGAGCAAGCACACCTCGCTGCACATCGGCGGGCCGGCCGACTACTTCGTGCGCGTGACGACCGAGCGCGATCTCATCGGTGCGATCGCGGTGGCGCGCGAGCACGAGCTGCCGGTCCTCATGCTCGGCGGCGGGACCAACATGCTCGTCTCCGACCGAGGCGTGCGGGGCGTCGTGTTGCAGAACGACTGGAGCGAGACGTCGGTCGACGAGCTGACCATCACCGCTGCATCGGGCACGCCTCTTGCGTCGGTGGCCGCCGTCGCCGCGCGCAACGGGATCGCGGGCCTCGAGTGGATGGCGACGGTCCCTGGCAGCGTCGGTGGCGCCGTCCATGGCAACGCCGGAGCGTTCGGCAGCGAAACGAAGGATGTGCTGGTGGGCGCGACGCTGATGGACCTCAACGGCGACACCTGGACGGTCGGCAACGCGGACCTCGGGTATGCCTATCGCACCTCCAACCTGCAGAAGACGCCGATCGTCGTGGTGTCCGCGCGCTTTCGCGGAACGCCCGGCGATCGTGCGACTGCCGTGAAGCGCATCAAAGAGATCGCGAACGAGCGGATCGCGAAGCAGCCGCTCGCCCAGCCGAATACTGGGT
>JBDUCG010000185.1:0-4433 GCA_040003565.1 Chloroflexota bacterium
GAGTCGGCGAAGAGGACGAGGACGAGCGCTTTCTCATCGAGCTCTTTGGCGATCTCGAGCGCCGCCCACATCGCCGTGCCCGACGAGCCGCCGACGAGGATGCCCTCCTCGCGCGTGAGCCGCCGCGCGGTAAGGAACGAGTTTCGGTCTGAGACGCGGATCCAGCGATCGACGAGGGACTTGTCGAACGTGCCGGGATAGAAATCCTCGCCGATGCCCTCGACTTTGTAGGGGTGGATGCCGCCGGTATAGAGCGAGCCCTCAGGATCGGCGCCGACGATCTGCACCTTGGCGTTCTTCTCCTTCAGATAGCGCCCCGCGCCGGTGACGGTACCGCCGGTGCCGATGCCGAGCACGACATGCGTCACCTTGCCGTCGGTCTGCTTCCAGATCTCCGGGCCGGTGGTGTTGTAGTGCGCCTCGGGGTTCATCGGGTTGTAGTACTGGTTCGGAAGGAATCCGCCCGGCGTCTCCTTCGCGAGGCGCTCGGCCACCTTGTAATAGGACTCCGGCGATTCCGGCGGGACCGCGGTCGGGCAGACGACCACCTCGGCGCCGAACGCGCGCAGGAGGTCGCGTTTCTCTTGGCTCTGCTTGTCGGCCATCGTGCAGATGACGCGGTAGCCCTTGATCGCGGCGGCCATCGCGAGACCGACGCCGGTGTTACCGCTGGTGGGCTCGACGATGGTCCCACCGGGCTTCAGGAGTCCGCGCCGCTCCGCATCCTCGATCATGCGCAGGCCGATGCGGTCTTTTACTGAGCCGCCGGGGTTGAGGTGTTCCAGCTTGCCGACGATCGTCGGCTTCAGGCCGCGACCGATGCGCGACAGTCGCACCAGCGGCGTGTTCCCGACGAGCGCGAGGATGTCCGGCGCGAGATCCATCCGCGGTCGATGTTAGGCGCGCCGGCGCTAGCGCTCCGCCAGCATGTACACACCGACCGCCAGCAGGATCACCGGGACGAAGTAGGGCTGTATCGCGGTGGGCATCTGCAGTCCGAACAGGTCGGCGATCGTGACGATCGCGAGAACGGCGGCTGGGATGAGCAGACCGCGGTGCTGCCGATACATCAAGAACACGACGCCGAGCGCGATCGCGAGCGAGGCCAGGAAGATCGTCGCCTCAGAGCCCGCCGGCAGCGGGAGCCAGCTCGGGATCAGGAGTCCGAGCCCGAATCCCAGGAGGATCGCCGCGGGAACGATGTACACGTACTGGCGCGTACCGACGAACCACGCGGCGAGGAAGGCGGCGCCGAGGGCGCCGAACAGGTACGCGCCGGAGTTCGGGATCTGGAGCGCCTGAACGAACGACCAGACGCCGACCGCGACAAGGACGGCGCCGCCGAGGATTCCGCGACGGACGCCCATGGGTCGCGTGGTCGCGCGCACGCTCACGTCCTTCCCTTTAAGCGTCCGGCAGCGCACCGGCGGCGAGCTGACGCGGAGCCTCGCCCTGCAGCGACTCCGCGTACTTTAGTCCGCTCCCGGTGTTGAACACGACGACCGATTCGTTGTCGTGGATCCATCCATCGCGGCGCAGCTCCGCGGCAGCCGCGATGGCCGCAGCGCCCTCGGGGCACACGAGCATGCCCTCCATCGCGCCGACGGCGCGCATCATGTCGCGCGTCTCGTCGTCGGTCACCGCGAGCGCGATGCCGTTGCTCTCGCGCAGCGCGCGCAGCACGAGGAAGTCGCCGAGCGCTTTCGGCACGCGTATTCCGGCCGCGAACGTCTTCGGGTCCGGCCAGGGCACCGATTCGTCTGCCCCAGTTTCGAAGGCGCGGACGATCGGCGCGCAGCCGGTCGCCTGCGCCGCGACGAAGCGCGGCATGTCGTCACGCGCGATCCAACCGATCTCGCGCAGCTCGGCGAATGCCTTCCACATGCCGATCAGGCCGACGCCGCCGCCGGTCGGGTAGACGATGACGTCGGGCAGCTTCCAGTCGAGCTGCTCCGCGAGCTCGAAGCCCATCGTCTTCTTGCCTTCGATGCGGTACGGCTCCTTCAGCGTCGACGCGTCGTACCAGCTGTACTCCGCGCACGCTTTCTTTACGACCGCACCCGCATCGGCGATGGATCCGGGCACCACGTACACGTCGGCTCCGTACGAGGACGTCTCCCGCACGATCGTCTGCGGCGTCGTGTCCGGCATGACGACCACCACGCGGATCCCGGCACGGGCTCCGTATGCCGCCCATGCGGCGCCGGCGTTGCCCGCGGTCGGCAGCGCGATCGTGCTCACGCCGAGCTCGAGGGCGCGCGTGACGCCGACGGCCGCGCCGCGCGCCTTGAACGTGCCGGTCGGCAGCAGCCCCTCGTCCTTCACGCGCAGGTTCGGGATGTCGAGCTCCACACCGACGCGGCGCGCAGCGAGGAGCGGCGTCATGGGCTCGCCGAGCGTCACGATGTGCGCCGGATCGTCGATGGGCAGCAGCTCGCGGTAGCGCCACAGCGTTGCCGGCCGCTTCGCGAGCACCTCGCGCTGCATCGCTTCGTGGACGCGCTCGAGGTCGTAGCGGACGAGGAGTGGCCCGCCGTCGTTCGTGCAGGTCTGTTGCAGCGTGTCGATCTGGAAGTCCTCGCCGCCGCGCGAGCACTCGAGGTGCGTCGCGAACGATGTCACGCCGCGCGTTCGATCTTCGCGCCCAGCGCACGCAGACGCGTGTCCAGGTCCTCGTAGCCCCGATCGATCTGCTCCACGTTGCTCATGACGCTCTGGCCCTGGGCGCACAGCGTCGCCCCGAGGAGCGCCATGCCCGCACGGATGTCGGGGCTGCGCAGATCGGTGCCGTAGAGCTGCGACCGCCCAACGACGACGACGCGATGCGGGTCGCAGAGCACCAGCCGCGCTCCCATGCTCTCGAGCGAGCCGACCCAGTACATGCGCCCGGGGAACATCCATTCGTGGATGAGCACCGTGCCTTCGGCCTGCGTGGCCATCGCCGTGGCGATGCTGGTCAGGTCGGACGGGAATCCCGGCCAGACCTGGGACTGCACCTTAGGGATCGCGCCGCCCAGGTCATGCTCGATCTCGTACCGATCGCTCGACTTCACGAGGAGGTCTTCGCCCTGCACCTCGGTCTCGACGCCCAGCCGCTTGAAGACCAGGCGCGTCATGCGCAGGTACTGCGGCACCGCGCCCTTGATGGTGATCTCGCCATGCGTCATCGCGGCCAGACCGATCAGCGAGCCGACCTCCATGTGGTCGCTCAGGATCGTGTGCTCGGTGCCCTTGAGGCGTTCGGCGCCGTCGATCGTGATCGTGTTCGTGCCGATGCCGTTGATGCGCGCACCCATCCTCAGCAGGGCGATGCCGAGCTGCTGCACGTGGGGCTCGCTCGCGGCATTGCGGATGACCGTGCGTCCGTTCGCGAGCACCGCCGCCATCAGCGCGTTCTCGGTCGCGGTGACGGACGGCTCGTCCAGCAGCACGTCGGCGCCTTTGAGTCCACTGGTGTGCAGACCGTAGCCAGCCTGCATGAGGTCCAGCTCCGCGCCCAGGGCGCGCAGCGCGAGGAAGTGCGTGTCGTTGCGGCGCCGCCCGATCACGTCACCGCCCGGGAGCCCCAGCTTGACCTTCTTGTGCCGCGCGAGCAGCGGGGCGGCGAACAGCAGCGACGTCCGGATCTCGCGCGCGAGCGCCTGCGGGACCTCGGTCTTGTTGAGCCCGGCGGCCGTGATGCGCACGGAGCTCGCATCGAGCTCTTCGACCTTCGCACCGAGCGCGCTGACGATCTCGAGCATTCCCCGGACGTCCCGGATGCGTGGCACGTTGTGGAGCGTCACGGGTTCGTCGGTCAGCAGCGCGGCGGCGATGAGCGGCAGGGCTTCGTTCTTGTTTCCGGCTGGACGGATCTCTCCGCGCAGCGGCGTGCCGCCTTCGACGATGAAACGTGCCATCAGCGGGCTAGCCTAGCCCGATAGCGACCGCGGGCTTGTTCTGGTCGACCCCGCCGCGAAGCTCGCCGGTCTTCGGATCGATGAGGATCGCGTTCGGCCGCGCGAACCACGCGGACATGAGCGTCTCTTCCTTCACGTCGACCTGATGCCCCAGCGCGACGAGACCCTTGCGCACGTCTTCCGGGATGCGCGAATCCACCAGCAGCCCCTCGCCCTCGTCGTGCACGCGCGGCCGGTTCACGGCATCCTGTGGCCCGTCGCCGAAGTCGACGACGTTGACGATCGCTTGCGTCACGGCGCTCATGATCTTGCGGCCACCCGGTGCGCCCACGGCGAGAAGCGGCCTGTCGCCCTTCACGATCAGCGTCGGCGCGCCGGCCCACAGCACCTGTTTGCCGGGCGCGATCGAGTTCGGATGGCCGGGAACCGGATCGAACCAGGTCATGCCGTCCACCAGCACGACGCCGGTGCCCTTCGGCACGAAGCCGGATCCGAAGCCCTGGCCGAGCGTCTGGGTGAGCGAGACCATCGTCA
>JBDUCG010000186.1:0-4407 GCA_040003565.1 Chloroflexota bacterium
GTGAGCATCAGGTTCGTGAGATCGCCCTTCGGGTCGATCGCGATCACTGGCACGCCGTCCAGCGCGGCCTCCTCGAGGAGCGCGATCGCGAGGCCGGTCTTCCCGCTGCCCGTCATGCCCACGCACACGGCGTGCGTGACGAGGTCCTTCGAGTCGTAGAGGATCAGGCCTGGCTGCGCCGCCTTCTTGGCGGGGTCGTACGGCCTGCCGAGGTAGAACGCGCCGAGCTTCTCGAACTGTTCCGTCGCCGGGATGGTCTTGGTGTCGGCCATCTTGATAGACCTCCGTCATGCCCCTGCGAGGCGGCAGAGTCTAGAGTCTGCCGCGATGCGCAGGCTCGTTACGTTGTTGGGCCTCCTCGTCCTTGCGACCGCGATGCTCGCGGCGCCCGCGGCGGCGGCCACCGGTATCGCATCCAGGCTGCAGCTGCGTGGCCATCTGCCGGAGCTCGGCGAGCGGCCCGTGATGCGCGTCTTCCAAACGCAGGCCGCGTACGACAGCTTCCGCACCGGCCTTGGCGAGGCCAACGTGTTCCCGCCTGCGTCGAGCTTGTTCATGAGCTTCGACAAGGACATCCTCGCCCTCTACGCGCGCGGGAACGACAGCGGTGGTCGCTGCCTGCGCACCGGTCCGAGCGCGACGCTGGATGGCGATACCGCAACGCTCGATCTGCTCTTCGAGTCCGGCACGTGCGGCGCGCCGAGCGGCGCGCATTACCCGTTCATCCTCGTGTCGCTGTCGCGCACCGCCGCCGACGCCAGCTCATGGGCGACGCCGGCCCGTTCCGTCTGCGCGTCCGCGCCGGGTGTGGGCGACTCGCGCGCCTGCGCATCGCTCGGCACCAGCACCACGTCGCCTTCGCCCACCTCTGCGAGCAGCTCGAGCCCCGGTCCTGGATCGCCGACGCCCGCACCGAGCGCCAGCCCATCGCGGAGCGCGGCGCCTACGACCGCGGCGCCCACGACCGCGGCGCCGACGACGGCCGCGCCCACGCCGAGCGCCGCGCCGACACCGACGCGATCGACCGTCGCGGCCGCGAGCCCGTCGTCCGCTGGGACCATATCTCCGGCGCCTGCCGCGAGCGGCGGGAACTCCGACTTGCTGCTCACCGCGGGCCTCATCGGCCTCGGCGTGCTCATCGGGATCGTGATCATGGCGGCGCGCAGGCCGCGACGGTCGATCCGCCGGATCCCCTAACGAGTTAGGGCAGCGTCAGCGGGCGGCCACCGCGCTTCTCGAATCGCGCGGACGCGACGACGGTGTCTGCCGACATGACCGCGATCACGTAGGTGCCCGCCGGATAACGGTCGGCGATCTCGGAGAACTGCGCGCCCTGCGGCGACACCGTGAACTCCTCGGTCTCCTCGATGCGGCGGCCGACAAGTCGCACGGTGACCTTCGCTTCGGGCGCGAAGCCGTACAGCAGGTAGCCGAGGCCGTGATCGCCCTGCGGCGCCGGCGTCATCACGATGGCCGGACCCGCGGGCAGACCTTCGACGAAGCGCGAGGCCAGACCGTTCACGAATGAGGCGAAGCTCCGTCCGGTCAGGGACGCGTACGCGGTCGCGACATCCTCTCCACGCCGGAGGCGCTCGTAGAGCCGCCCCATCGGCTGCGTGCCGCCGACGTCCTGGCGCAGCAGCTCGGTGGCGCGCGCGGCCTCCTGGTACTTGTAGTAGCCGCCCCAGCTCGTGATCGAATTCCATTGGCCCTGGGACACGAGTCGCGAGAGCGGCATGAGCGTGTCGGTGGTGACCATCGACGCCGCTTCGTAGCGGACGCGGACCAAGCGCCACTCGCCGCCGGGGATCGTCGCCTCGGCAAGGCGCGCTTGCCCTTCGTTGAGCCACGCGGGTAC
Organism: Chloroflexota bacterium; assembly: GCA_040003565.1. GTDB lineage: Bacteria > Chloroflexota > Limnocylindria > P2-11E > P2-11E > CF-39. Next base: position 1,859 of record JBDUCG010000186.1, read on the forward strand.
GAGGTCGCAGCGCGGCGCGCACGCCTCTAGCGTCACGAAATGCGTGAGCTCGTGGCGGATCGCCGCCACCGGCCGGCGCTCGCGTACCGCTTCCCAGTTCACGAGGATCATGCGCAGGTCGGGCTCGAAGAACGCGACCGAGTTCTCGGCCACGAAGGCCGCGGTCGCGCCGGAGTAGCCGAACTCGTGCACGAGTCCCGTGGTGTAGGACGCGGTCGTCGCGAAGACGTCGATCGTGGGCTGCCGGCGCAGCGTCCACGCGAATTCGCGCTGCACCGCCACGAGGTCTTCGGTGACCTGGTCGAACAGCGCGTGCAGGTCCTCTGGTCCGATCGCGTTCTCGGTGAAGATGTTCGCGCCCTGAACGCACAGCGGCACGACCGTGATGTCCGCGACGAGCTTCGGCGGCGCCGGGCACGGCGTGAACGGCGTGGGAGTTGGCGCGAGAGATGGCCGCGGTGTCGACTGATCGACCGTGGGCGTGGGCTCCGTGCTGGCGGTCGCGATCGCCACCGGCGACGGCGTGGCCGTGGCGACGGTGGGTGCGCACGCCGCCGCCGTGAGAGCGGCGAGCGCGAGCGCGAACGCGGCGCGCACGCTAGTCCGCGGGCAGCGAGAGGAAGATCGACGCGCCGAGGCGTTCGGCGTACTGGGGACGGAAGCGCTCGACGTTGTACTGGCGCGCGACGTCCACGCGCCGCGGGCCGAGCGCCGGATCGGGCAGCGTCGTGTGCACGAAATTGCCGCCCTGGATCGCGACCATCCGTCCGGACGCCCCGTCGCGGATGAGGTCGACCGCGATGTTCGCGAAGGTGATGGCCACGGTCTGATCGAGCGCGTCAGGATCGCCGCTGCGCAAGTCGTACGTGAGCTCGCTCGCGACCGTCTCCTCGCCGGAGCGCTTGCGGATCTCGTCGGCGAGCGTCTCGGCGATGTTCGACTTGTGCCGGTGCCCGAACGCGTCGGCCGGTCCATATTCGGGGATCGTGCCGCCCTGCCACACCGCGCCCTCCGCCGCGATCACGAAGGTGTAGCGCGATGGGTTGTTGCGTTTGTCCTCGACGAGGATCTCGACGAGCCGCTCGAGATCGAACGGCGCTTCCGGGATGAGGCAGCGCGCCGATGTCACGTACGCGGCGTGTAGCGCGCTGAAGCCGGCGTCGCGTCCGAAGATGCGGAAGATGCCGATGCGCTCATGTGAGCCGAGCGTCGTGCGCTGGCGGTCGATCAGCTCCTTCGCGCGCGTGATCGCGGTCGAGAAGCCGATGCAGTACTCCGTGCCCTGCACGTCGTTGTCCATCGTCTTGGGTACGGCGATCAGCGGGATGCCCTCGCCGACCAGTACCTCCGAATACGACAGCGTGTCGTCGCCCCCGATCGTGACGAGGTAGTCGAGATGCAGCGCCGCGATGTTGTGCAGCACGATCGGCGTGAGGTCATAGACGCCCTCGGCGACGGCGAGACGCGCACGCTCCGCTGTGTCGAGGAACGGCGGCAGGCGCGCCTCGGTCATCTTGCGCGGATTCGTGCGCGAGGTGTGGAGGATCGTTCCCCCGGTGCGGTCGATGGCGCGCGTGTTGGCGCGGTCGAGCGGCCGGACGTACTCGGGGTCCGGCTCCCTGCCTGGCCGCATGTGCGTGAGTCCCTGCCATCCACGGCGGATGCCGACGACCTCGTACCCGAGCTCCGTGGAGCGGTACACGACGCTCTTGATGACGGGGTTCAGGCCCGGGACGTCACCGCCGCCGGTGAGGATGCCGATGCGACGCCTCATGACCCAATGCTAGAGACATGGAACAGCGCGCCCTGGACGGGGACGCGCTGTTCACGTGCGGGGAGGGGGAGAGGAACTAGCGGTAGGCGCCGAACTTGGACCAGAACTCCGTGGGCGTGAGCTTCGACTCGGCGATGGCCTGGTTGCAGACCGCGGTCGCTCGCTCGACTTGCTCGTGAGTCGAGGTGGTGGTGAGCGCCGCGTGCATCGTGAGGCAGTACCGCGTCAGCTGGCTCAGTTGCGTGGTCGGCGTCGCGCTCGGCTTCGGCTCGGACCTCGGCGCCTGCGGCGTGCCGAACTTGGTCCAGAACTCGGTGGCGGTCAGCCCCGATGCCTCGATCGCGCGATGGCACGCTTCGGATGCCGCGGTCGCTCCGGTGGTGCTGCTGTTCTTGGCGGCGGTGTACTTCTCGAAGCAGACCTTCACCAGGGCTTCGACGGTCGCCGACGGCTTCACCGGCTCGGTGCTCGACTCCGCTTTCGGAGCGAACCGCGCCCAGAAGCTCGTCGTCGTGAGTCCCGATGCCTCGATCGCGCGACGGCAGGCCTCGGACGCGGCGGCCGGCGCCGTCGAGCCGTTCTTCGCGGCTGCGTACTTGGTGAGGCACTCCTTCACGAGCGCCTCGACGTTCGTGGTCGGCTTCTGCGGTTCGGTGCGCTTCTCGGTCTTCGGCGCGACTACCGGCTGCTCGACGTTCGTAGTCGGCTTCTGCGTCTCGGGGCTCGGCTCCGTCTTCGCCGTCGGCTCTGTCCTCGACGTCGGCGCGAACGTTGT
>JBDUCG010000187.1:0-4403 GCA_040003565.1 Chloroflexota bacterium
CTCACCGGCGGCGCGTCGGCTGAGCGCGACATCTCGCTCGCGACGGGCGCGCAGATCGCCGCCACGCTTCCGGCTGATCGCTTCGAGACCGTGCTCCTCGACCCACTCGCGCTGATGGTCCGCAACCCAGCGCTCAGCGCTGCGCAACGCGAGCAGGCCCGGGCGCTTCTCGAGACCGGCGGGTTGATCGACCAGCCGCGCGCGCTTCCGAAGGGACTGGAGGATCACATCGCGCGCGCGGAGAAGGCGATCGTCCCGGCGTCGGCGGCGATGTCGAACAGCGCCGGCCCGGTCGATGTCGTGCTCCTCGCGCTCCACGGCACGTGGGGCGAGGACGGCCGCATCCAGGGCCTGCTGGACACGATCGGCATCCCGTACACGGGATCAGGCGTGCTCGCATCCGCCCTCGCGATGGACAAGGTCATGGCCAAACGCGTGCTCGCCTCGGAAGGCATCGACGTGCCGCGCGGCGCCGTCGTGACGACCGCCACGGGCGACGATCTCGCGAAGGCGCGTGCCGTCGGGCTGCCGGCATTCGTTAAGCCGGTCGCGAGCGGCTCGAGCGTCGGCGCCGCGATAGTGACGAAGGCGGACCAGCTCGCGCCGGCGATCGCCGACGCGCTGCGCTACGACGACCGGGCGATGGTGGAAGAGCTCATCGGGGGCACCGAGCTCACCGTCGCGGTCATCGGGAACGACGAGCTCACGCCGCTCCCGGTCATCGAGATCGTCACCAAGCGCGAGTTCTTCGACTACACCGCGAAGTACAGCGCGGGCGAGAGTGAGGAGATCGTTCCGGCCCGCATCCCGGACGACGTCGCGCGCCGCGCGCAGGAGATCGCGGTCCGCGCGCATAGGGCGCTGGGCTGTCGCGGGATGTCGCGGACCGACCTGATGTTGGCGGGGGACCGCATGGTCGCGCTCGAGGTGAACACCATCCCAGGCATGACCGCCAACAGCCTGCTTCCGAAGGCGGCACGCGCCGCCGGCATCCAGTTCGGCGACCTTCTTGCGCGCTTCGTCGACTGGGCCCTCGAGGACGCGCGCCGGCGCGCGCGCTGAGCACTCGCTCTCGACGCACGACGCGCAGCAAGCCTCGCCGGCGGCGTCCCGCGTTCCGCATCAAGGACCCGGCGCGCGCGGTCGCGGCCCTGATCGCGCTCGCCTGTGCCGGCGCGGTGCTGGTCGTGTCGTTGGCCGATCTCGCGAAGGTCGAGGACGTGGTCGTGGTGGGCGCGAAACATGTCTCGCGTGATGCCGCGAGGTCGCAGAGCGGACTGGACGGCGTGCCAACGTTCCGCGCGAGCGCGGCGGAGGCGCGCGCGCAGCTGCGCACGCTGCCGGCCGTCCGCGACGCGCGGGTCGAGATCCTGCTGCCCTCGACGGCGCGCATCACCCTCGTCGAGCGACAGGCGGTCGGCCGGTGGGTCTCCGCCGATAACGTCGAATGGTTCATCGACGCGAGCGGCGTGCTCTTTCCCTCGATCGATCGGACGGGCGCTCCCGACCTGCGGGTGTTCGACGAGCGCGGGCCACGCAGCGCGGGCGAGCGTATCGACCCGCCCGCTCTCGTCGAGGCTGCGCTCCGCCTCGCCGCGCTCGCGCCGGGCGAGCTGCGTGCGGATGCCACGGAGCTGCGGGTGGTGATGACCGCCGGCGCGAACGGACTGGTGCTACGCACCGGCGCGAAGTGGGAGGTCCGCTTCGGGAGTGCGGATCGTTTCGACGAGAAGCTGTCGCTCGCGAGGCTTTTCCTTAGGGACAATCCGACGCGGCGCTTAGACTACGTTGACGTGCGCAGCCCCGATCACATCGTCTTCAGCCCGAATTAGCCCTTAGTGTGGCTTCCGCTCCTCGGCCTTGTCGCCGGGGTGCTGCTCGGGCTCGCGCTCCGCTTCAACCTTCCGATCGAGTGGGCGCGTTACACGGCCGTCGGCATCCTCGCAGCGCTCGACTCGCTGCTCGGCGCGTCCCGCGCGGAGCTCGAGGGCCACTTCGACACGCGCATCTTCCTCTCCGGCTTCTATACGAATGCGCTGCTCGCGGCCGCGCTGACGTTCCTGGGAGACAGACTGGGGATCGACCTCTACCTCGTGGCCCTGTTCGCGTTCGGCTGGCGCATCTTCCAGAACGTCGCTGTAATCAGGCGGCATTTCCTTTAGTCTCGGAACGGGCGGTCACGCGGACGCAGGCGGGGAGCAGAAGGAGAGTCAGGAAGGCGGACGTCTCTGACTGATCAGACCGTACTCGTCGCGATCGACATCGGCACGACAAAAGTCTGCGTGCTCATCGGTGAGGTGGGCGGGCGCAGCGGTGGCGTCGACGTCATCGGCATCGGTCAGGCCCCCTCCGACGGTCTCCGGAAGGGTGTCGTCATCGACATCGACCGCACCGTCCAGTCGGTGGCCGCCGCCGTGGACGCGGCCGAGCGCCTCTCCGGCCTCAAGGTGCGCTCCGCCTTCGTCGGCATCTCCGGCATGCACGTCGGCTCGCAGAACTCCCGCGGCATGATCGCCGTGTCCGGCCGCCAGCACGACGTGACACGTGAGGACACCCTGCGCGCGATCGAAGCGGCTCGGGCGGTCTCCATCCCGAACACGCGCGAGATCCTCCACGTCATCCCGCGCGGCTACGTCGTGGACGGCCAGGAGGGGGTGCGCGACCCCATCGGCATGAGCGCGGTCCGTCTCGAGGTCGAGGCGCACATCGTCACTGCGTCCTCCTCGAGCGTCACGAACCTCACGAAGTGCGTCCAGAAGGCCGGGGTCGAGATCGACGAGCTGGTACTGACACCGCTCGCCACCGCCGAGGTCGTGCTCACTGACGAGGACCGAGAGCTCGGAGTCGTGCTTTGCGACATTGGCGGCGACACGACCGACGTCGCGATCTTCCAGGACGGCTCGATCCGCCACTGCGCGACCATCCAGATGGGCGCGCGGAGCGTTACCAGCGACCTGGGGCTGCTCCTCCGGGTCACCCCCGACGCTGCCGAGACGCTCAAAGTGAAGCAGGGGACCGCGCTGCCGCTCGAGGTCGACCCCGACGAGGTCATGCAGATCACCTCGATCGGCGAGGAGGTCTCGCGGCCGATCACCAGGCGTCACATGGCCCAGATCATCGAGGCACGGACGGCCGAGCTGTTCGACCATGTTGCCCGGGAGATCGAGGCCGCCGGGGCCACGAACCGCCTGCAGGCTGGCGTGGTGCTCACCGGTGGCGGCTCGATGCTCACCGGCATCGCCAAGGCCGCGCGGGACCAGCTCGGCATGAGCGCGCGCGTCATGGCGCCCGACGGGATCGGCGGTCTGACCGATTCCATCTCCACCCCGCCCTACGCCGCCGCCTCGGGACTCCTCGTCTGGGGTGCCAAGAACTGGTCCGCCGACGAAAACGGTGTGGCTGCCCGCTCTCTCGATGGTGTCGGCGGCCGCCTCTCGCGTCTCTTCCGCTCGCTCATCCCGTGAACCGTGCGCGGATCGGCCCCTAACACTCGACTCTCATCTGCGTTCGGGTATAGAGTCAGGACAACAACTTAAGACTCCGTGCTGGGGCCGTCAGGGGAGGGGCAGCAGCAGGGAACTGGTTTGGAGTGTGCCCATGCCCCTCCGGAGCGATATCGAGAATTTCGCTCTCATAAAGGTCGTCGGTGTCGGCGGCGGCGGATCGAACGCCGTGAACCGCATGATCCGCGCGGAGCTCATGGGCGTCGAGTTCATCGCGGTGAACACCGACGCTCAAGCGCTGCTCCTCTCGGACGCACCGCACAAGATCCGCATCGGTGACAAGGTCACGAAGGGCCTTGGCGCCGGCGCCGATCCCAGTATTGGTCGCAAAGCCGCCGAGGACGACAGCGAGAAGCTGTACGAGGCGCTCAAGGAAGCCGACATGATCTTCGTGACCGCCGGTATGGGGGGCGGGACGGGGACCGGCGGCGCTCCGGTCATCGCCGAGATCGCCAAAGACATCGGCGCGCTCACGGTCGCGGTCGTTACGAAGCCGTTCGCCTTCGAGGGCGCGAAGCGGCGACTGCTGGCGGAGCAGGGGATCGCCGATCTCGTCGACAAAGTCGACACGCTCATCACCATCCCGAACGACCGTCTGCTGCAGGTCGTCGAGAAGCGCACCAGCATGGTCGACGCGTTCCGCATCGTCGACGATGTCCTGCGTCAGGGCGTGCAGGGCATCAGCGACCTCATCACCGTCCCCGGCCTCATCAACCTCGACTTCGCCGACGTGAAGACGATCATGACCAACGCGGGCTCCGCGCTCATGGGCATCGGACACGGCACCGGCGAGACGCGTGCGGCCGACGCCGCGCGTCAGGCGATCCAGTCGCCGCTCCTCGAGCAGTCGATCGACGGCGCGCGCGGCGTGCTGTTCACCATCACCGGCGGCCCCGACCT
>JBDUCG010000017.1:0-14867 GCA_040003565.1 Chloroflexota bacterium
CTCCCGGCCGCGCCGGCCGTGTCGTCCCTGCTCGCGACCGGTCCGGATCTCAAGGTCATCACTTCGAGCCGCGCGCCGCTTCGCATCGCGGGCGAGCAGGAATACCCGGTGCCTCCGCTTGACCTTCCCGACCCGAAGCGTCTGCCGTCGCTGGAGGCGCTCGCGCAGTCGGACGCAGTCCGGCTCTTCATCGAACGCGCCCGCGCGGTGAAACCGGACTTCATGGTCACCGCCGAGAACGCCGCGGCGGTCGCCGAGATCTGCTATCGGCTCGATGGCCTTCCGCTCGCGATCGAGCTGGCCGCGGCGCGCGTGAAGCTCCTGTCGCCACAGGCGATGCTGCCGCGCCTCAAGAAGGGCCTCGACCTCCTCGCATCCTCGTCGCCCGACCGCACGGATCGGCAGCGAACGCTGCGCGGCGCGATCGCGTGGAGCTACGACCTGCTCGACGACGGCCTGAAGCGCCTGTTCGCACGCGGCGGTGTGTTCGTCGCGGGCTCGATGCTGGAACAGCTCGAGGCCGTCTGCGGACCGGCCGGAGAGGTCGGAGGCGACGTGCTGGAGCGAATGTCCGAGCTCCTGGACAACAGCCTGGTGCGGCAGCTCGAGGCCGCTGGAGAGCCGCGTTTCCGGATGCTCGTGACGATCCGCGACTTCGCGATGGAGAAGCTCGCCGCGAGCGGCGAGGAGGAGACGATCCGCGATCGGCACCTCGCCGCCTACGTGACCCTGGCCGAGCGCGCCGCCCCCGAGCTGCAGGGCAACGAGCAGCGGCGTTGGCTCGATCTCGTCGAGCTCGAGCACGACAACCTGCGTGCCGCTCTCGAGCACGCCATCGCCGCGGGAAGAGTGGAGCCGGCGTCCCGAGTGGTCTTTGCGCTCTGGCGCTTCTGGCAGGTGCGCGGCTACCTGCGCGAGGGACTGAATTGGGTGGAGCGCGCCCTCGGGTTGCCCAGCGCCGCGTCGCGCGAGCGTCTACGCGTGCTCGAGGCGGCGGGCGGGTTGACCTACTGGATGGCGGATCTGGACACGACCGAGCGCTATTACAGAGAGGCGTACGACATAACCGGCGGGCTCGCCGATCCGGCGGAGAGGGCGAAGGCGGCCTACAACCTTTCCTTCGTCTACCTCCTTCGATCGGACGACCACCCGAAGGGTCAGGCGCTGCTCGAAGAGGCGCTCCCGATCTTTCGGCAGCTCGGGGACCGTGCAGCGATCGGGCGCGCCGCGTGGGCGCTCGGCGCGATCTACGGGGAAGGCACCGGACGCACCCCCAAGGACTTCCTGATGGCCGACAGGCTCGCGCACGAGGCGCTCGACGAGCACCGCGCGCTGGGCAACCGATTCGACATCGCTTGGGATCTCCACTCCACGGGTCTCTCCGCACTCAAGCTTGGCAGGCCGGATGAAGCGGAGGCGTACTGGCGCGAGGCGCTGCAGATCTTCATCGACGCCGGAGATTCGAGCGGGATCGTCCTACTGCTGAGCAACTTCTCCGAGCTCGCACGAGCCCGGGGAGACATCCAGCGCATGGACACGCTCGTCGGTGCTTGGACCGCGCTGTCGCAGCGCACCGGCGTCGGCCTCGCGTCGCTCTGGGGAACGACCGAGGGTCGCATCGTCGCCGCGGACATCCCGTTCGACCGCCACGCGGCGTTCGAGCGCGGACTCGCGATGAAGACCGACGAAGCGATCGCGTACGCGCTCTCGGTCCAGCCGGCGAAGGCCACGTGATGCGTGCCTGACGATCTCCTCGAGCTCCTCGACTACCGCCGGCGCGTGAACGACATGTACGACGAGGTGCGTTCTCGCAGAGAGCGCGACCCGCGCGCCGCGCATCGGGTGTGGCGTGAGCGGCGCGACGATCTGTTCCGCACCCATCCGCAGTCCGCCCTGCCCGCTGCGGAGCGCGCAGCGTTCGGCGGTCTCCCCTACTACGACTACGACCCCGCGTTCGCGTTCACCGCGCCGGTGCGGCCGTTGCCGCATGAGCGCTACGACGTCGACACGAGCACCGGTGGCGTCATCCCGTTCGTTCGCTTCGGTGCCGTCGATCTCCCGATCGGATCGCTCGAGGTGCTCTGGCTCGACGCATACAGCGGCGGCGTGTTCCTGCCGTTCCGCGACGCCACATCCGGGAAGACGACGTACGGCGGAGGCCGCTATCTCCTCGACACGGCTAAGAGCGCAGACCTCGGATCGATCGGCGACGCGCTTGTGCTCGACTTCAACTTCGCGTATCACCCGTCGTGCAAATACGATCCGCAGTGGGTCTGTCCGCTCGCGCCCCTTGCGAACCGTCTCGCGGTCACCGTCGAGGCCGGCGAGCGGGCGTGAGCACATCGCAGCGCTGGACGCTGATCGTCGCGATCCTCGCGTCGGGGATCGTCTTCCTCGACTCCACGGTGGTGAACGTCGCGCTGCCGCGCATCGGACGCGAGCTGCCCTCTTCCGTCTTCGGGGTCCTGGAGGGGCAGTCCTACGTCTACAACGCATACCTCCTGACGCTTTCGGCGTTGCTGGTTCTCGCCGGCGCGCTCACGGACTACTTCGGCCGCAAACGGATGTTCGGCATCGGCCTCGCGGGCTTCCTGGCCACGAGCCTGCTGTGCGGCATGGCGCCATCGATGGAACTCCTCATCGTGTTCCGCATCCTCCAAGGCGCGGCGGGTGCCCTGCTGGTCCCGGGATCGCTCGCGCTCCTGACCGCAACGTTCACCGGTGAGGCACAGGGTCGAGCGTTCGGGCTTTGGGCCGGCGCGTCGGCGGCGACGACGATCCTCGGCCCTTTCATCGGCGGCATCCTCGTCGACACGTTGTCCTGGCGGGTCGCGTTCCTCATGAACGTGCCGCTCTGCATCGTCGCACTGTGGGCGACGCTTACGTTCGTGCGCGAGAGCCGGGACGAGAACGCGACCGGATCCTTCGACTGGCTCGGCGCTGCCGTGGTGGCGTTGGCCGTCGGCGGTCTCTCATTCGGCACGATCTACAGCCAGCAGCGGGAGTGGCGCGATCCGCTCGGGATCGCGGTCCTGGTCATCGGCGCGGCGGCAACGGCGGCGCTCCCGTTTCTTATGACCATGCGCCGCGATCCGCTGATCCCCCCGGCGCTGTTCCGCTCGCGGAACTTCACGGTGACGAACATCTCGACCTTCCTGATCTATGGCGCGCTGTACGTGATCGGCTACTTCTTCACGCTCTTCGTGCAGGGCACGATCGGGTACAACGCCGCCGCGGCCGGCCTGGCGTTCATCCCATCCGGGCTCTTCATCGTGTTCCTCAGCTCGCGCTTCGGCGCGCTCGCTGGCCGTTACGGGCCACGCTTGTTCATGGCCGTCGGACCCGCGCTGATGTTCCTCGGCGTCCTCTGGTACGCGCGCATCCCCGCCACAACGGTGCCGTGGCTGTTCTCGTTCGATGATCCACGCACCTACCTGCCACCCGCGAGCTACGCGATCGACATTCTCCCCGGAAGCCTGATCTTTGGGCTTGGGCTCGCGGTCATGGTGGCCCCGCTCACGACCGCGCTCATGACCAGCGTGCCCGTGCACAACGCAGGCGTCGCATCGGCGGTGAACAACGCGATCTCGCGCGTGGGACCGCAGCTGGCCGGCGCACTGATCTTCGTCGCGATCACCGCCAGCTTCTACGCCGGCCTCGCGGCGCACCTGCCGGGCATCGACGTCAACGATCCCGATACGCGTCGCACGATCTCACCGCTCAACGTCGAGCGCCCGATATCGCCCACCACCGAGGATGCGGCGCGTATCGATGCCGAGCGCGAGGCCTCGACCGGCGCCTTCCATCTCGCGATGCTGATCTCGGCTGCGCTCCTCGCCGCGGGCGCGGCCACGAACGCGGTCGGCATCGTGGATCGCGTGGCAAAGGAGGCCGCGGCCGGCCGCGCTAGGGCTTCGTGAGGAACATTCTTGCGCGCTGGCTAAGAGAGAAGCCCGCCATTGCTGGCGGGCTTTCTCCCTTGCTCGCGGTCGTGACGCGAAGCTAGCGCTTCGTCTGTGAGTCCTGCTCAAAGCGATCGGCCTTGAGGGGACGGTCTTCGCGCGTCTCGTAGTCGTAGCCACGACGACGGCGAACGATGTCGCTCGCGTCGTTGAAGCGATCGTCGGCACGCACGGTCATGAGCGTGCGGCCTTCCTTGAACTGGTCTCCGTAGTACTTCGCCTCGACCTCGGGAACCCCGAGACCGACGAGCGCGCCACCGACGCCGCCCGCGACTCCGCCGGCGACCGCGCCGGTCGCCGCGCCTGCGAGTGCGGTGGCGAGCAGGCCACCGGACACCACCGGTCCGATGCCTGGGATGAGCAGTGCCGCTCCGGCACCGATGATCCCGCCGAGCACGACGCCCGTGCCCGCGCCGGATGCGGCCATCTCACCGGCCTTGTTACCTTCCTGGTGGGTCTTCCCGGCGTCGTCGCGCCAGGCGTAGCCGATCTGCTCGTCCTTGAAGCCCTTTTCGCGAAGATCGCGCGCGGCGAGCTCCGCGTCACTTCGTTCGTCGAAAACACCGACGTAGTGCGTTCGCTTGGTCGTTGTGTGCTCTGGTGTGTGCGGCATTTGTTTTTCCTCCCGAATTTGTTTGCCTCTTCACCGACGAGCACATTCGAGGCCGCGTGGGTGTCAGAAATGAGGGCCCGGTTGCTGTTACTGAGTGACGGCGACCGGTCCGTTGAACGCTTCACCGCCAGGCGGAACTTAGAGTGCGACACGTGGATACCGGCGCGGCCGATCTCATCGAGCGCAGCGATCGGCTTGCGGATCTTGCGGAGCGGCGCTTGGCGCTCGCGTCAACGAATCCCGCCGCGAGCGAGCGCGCGCGCCAGCTTCGCGACCATCTCGAGGGATTCGTGCGTCCGCGCGCGGCCGACCTTGGAGCGCCGCTTCTGGTGCTGCTCCTCGGACCCACCGGCGCGGGTAAGTCTTCGCTGATCAACACGATCGCCGGCGCCGAGGTGAGCCGCGCGGGCGTGCTCCGGCCGACGACGCGCGAGGCCATCCTCTACGCGAGCGAGAGCGACGCGAAGCAGATCCTCGCCGGCGCGCGCCTGCGGCTCATCCAGGGCGATCGCATCGTTCACGCGGTGGCGCCACCGACGTCATCGGGTGTCGCGGTCATCGATGCGCCGGACATCGACTCAGTGGAGCGCGACAACCGCCTGCTGGCGGACGTCCTGCTCGAGGCCTGCGACCTATGCGTCTTCGTGACGACGGCGGCCCGTTACGCGGACATGGTGCCCTGGCAGGTCCTGCGGCGCGTGCGCGAGCGCGGGCTTCCGCTCGTCGTCGTGCTCAACCGCGTCCCGGCCGATGCCCGCGACCGCGACGTGGTGATGACCGACGCGCTCCGCCTCCTCTCCGAAGCCGGCGCGCGCGAGGACGACGGAACGCTCGACCTGATCATGGTCGGCGAAGGAGACGTCGATCCGCGCGTCAATGGACTCGCGCGAGACAAAGTCCGTCCGCTGCTCGATCGCATCGTTCGGCTCGCGTCAGAGAGCGAGGAGCGACGAAGCGTCGCGGCCGAGGCGCTCGCCGGTGCCGTGCGCGGACTCGCGCCGCTCGTGCACGCCGTCGCCGACGATCTCGAGCATCAGGCGATCGACGCCGAGGCGCTGCGTCGCATCGCCGAGATCTCGTACGCGGAGGAGTTGGCCGCGCTCTCGCGCGGTCTCCGAGGTGGCGTCCTGCTGCGGACCGAGGTGCTCCGTCGGTGGCACGACTTCGTGGGTGCCGATCAGATCACACGGTTCGTTTCGTCGGGACTAGGACGACTTCGCGGGCTGTTGCTCACCGCGTTCCGTGGGACGCCCGCCGCTCCGGTCGCGCTGGTCGAGGAGGAGATGGCGAGCACGCTCGAGGCCCTTGCGTTGCGCCACGCGAGCGACGCCGCGCGCCGGACGGCCGCGGCGTGGTCCGAGCGTTCGGACGCGGCGAAGCTCCTCGAGCGCGACCCGACGCTGTGGTCGGCGTCGGCCGAGTTCGCACCGCAGATCCGCGAAGGTCTCGCGACGTGGATGCGCGCGACGATCGACGACGTGCGCACGGCCGGCGGGCGAAAGAAGGCCGTCGCGCAGGTCGCCGCACTTGGCGTGAACGTCGTCGGTGTCGCCGTCATGCTCGGCGTGTTCGCGCACACCGCCGGACTGACGGGCGCGGAGTTCGGGATCGCGGCCGGCACGGCCTTCCTCAATCAGAAGCTGCTCGAGGCGCTCTTCGGGGAACGCGCGATGGAACAGCTCATCGAGCAAGCGCGTCTGCGTCTCGACACGCTGCTGACGACACTGTTCGCACAAGAGCGTGCGCGATTCGAGGCGCTCGCTGAGCGGCCTGCGACGCTGCGCGACCTCGCGACCGAGCTGCGCGCGTCCGTCGCGGAGCTGCGCTCATGAACCTTCCGGGCTGCCTCGCGCATCTCGAGGAAGCGATCGCGGCCGCCTCGACGCTCGCGCTCGACACGAGCGACGCGACGGGGGTGCGAGAGACCGCACGCGCGCGTCTCGGATTCCCCAGCGACGCGTACGTCCTCGCCCTGGCTGGTGGGACCGGCGTTGGAAAGTCCACGCTCCTCAACGCCATCGCCGGCGAAGAGGTGAGCTCGGCCAGCGCGCGGCGGCCGACCACCGCGGAGGCCGTCGCGTGGGTCCCCGCCGCGCGGAGACGCGACCTCGCGGGCCTCCTCGATTGGCTCGGTGTCACGCGAGTGCACGAGCACCACGCGGCTGGGCTCGGCGAGCTCGCGGTGCTCGACCTGCCCGACTTCGACTCGATCGCTCCCGAGCACCGCGCGCGCGTCGATGCGCTGCTTCCGCGGGTCGACGCCGTCGCCTGGGTCGTCGACCCGGAGAAATACAAGGACGAGATCATGCACGGCGGATATCTGCGCACGTTCGCGCCGCAGCTGCGCCATCAGCTGGTGGTCCTCAATCGCAGCGACCTCCTGAGCGCGGGCGATGCGGCACGTGTGGGCGAGGACATGCGCGCGCAGCTTCGGCGTGAAGGTCTCGGTGACATCGGTATCGCGACCACGCGCGCGCGTGACGGCGCCGCCGGCATCGTCGAGCTCCGTCGCTGGCTCGACAGCGGCGTCGAGTCGAAGCGCGTCATCGCATCCCGTGTCGCCGCCGAGGCGCAGCAGGCGGTGCGCGAGCTCGCGACACGTGCCGGTGTCGCCACGGGCGACGTGACGCCGATCATCGATCCGGCGCGCCGGAAGCGCTCGCTGGACGTTGTCGCGCGCGGCGTGCTCGCGCTCATCGACATCCGTGGCCTCGAGCGTCAGGCCGTGGCGGCGACCCGGCTCGCCGCGCGACCACGCGGCGCCGGCCCATTCGGCCACCTCACGAGCTGGGTGTATCGCCTCACCGGCCGGGCGCGCGCGTCTGCGGACCCAGCTGCGTACCTGCGTCGCTGGCAGCTTCGCGGCTCGCTCGCGCCGGTGGTCGAGCCGCTTCGCGAACTGATCGCGGCGACGCTGCCCGCCGTGCCCGCACCGGTGCGCGGCGCGCTCGCCACGCTGAGCACGCCCGCGGCGTTCGAGCAGCGGCTGGCGGACACGATCGACCGTTCGCTCGCGACCGAGGCCGCCGAGTTCCGCGTGCCCACCAGCGCGGTCTGGTCGCTCATCGGGCTGGCGCAGTACGCGGTCACCGCGGTGCTGATCTTCTGCGCCGTCTGGTTCGCCGCGCTCTTCCTCATCCACGAGGCGCCGGTCGGCTCCGTCGATGTTCCCTACCTTGGCGCGATGCCGACGCCGGTCGTGCTGCTCGTCGCGACGCTGGTCGTCGGATTCCTGCTCGCGCAGGCGCTGCGTCTCCACGCGGGTTGGCTCGGGCGCCGCTGGGCGCGAAGGATCGGCGGTCAGATCACGCGCGAGGTGCGCGAGCGCATCACGGACAGCCTCATGCTCCCGATCGAGCGCTTCGATGCGGCGCGCGAGCAGCTCGCGAGCGCCGCGCTCGGGGCGAACGAGGACTGCGTGTCCGCCGCCACATAGACCGCGTGCCGCGGCTCACCTGACGCGCGTGGGCGCGCGCACGGCCGGAGTGCGTGGGCGGCCGTAGACCGTGAACCGCGAGCCACCGCGCCAAGACGCGGACCGCTCCGGGGGATCGGTCGGGCTCGCGGAAGAGGAAAAGGGCAATGCGCAGATCACTTCTCGCGTCAGTCCTAGGTCTCGTTCTCACCCTCGCGCTCACCACCACGGCACTCGCGGCACCAGCGGGTCAGACGATCGACGTCAACTTCAGCTATGTCACCTTCAACAGCATCCTCGGCGGCCAGATCAGCGGCAACGCGTCCGTGTCGGGAGATCTTTCCGACGCCGGCCTCTCCGGCCTGCGCGGCACCGCCAACATCCCGATCAAGGACCAGAGGCTGTGGATCGATCCCACGGGCACCTTCGTGTTCCAGACCGAGCAGCTGAACGTGCAGTGGAACCGATTCACCTGCAACCCATTCGGATGCATCAACGAGTACGGCCTCTCGACCTTCGAGCGCCGCTCTGGCGCCGGTCCCGTCGATATCCGTTTCGGCCAGCTCCGTGGCACCGGAACGCTGTCACTCGCGACGAACTCGATGTGCGTCGCGTCGTGCCCGCCTCCCGGTTCGTACTGGTACGCACCGACCGGGTACGCGAACCTCGGCGGCGCTCTCCTCGGCAACAGCGACGCGGGCTACCTCCAGATGAGCGGCCCCGCGCCAACGATCCACTAGGTAGTTCCCGGCTCTCCCCCTCCCGCACATCGCCCCGGGCTCACACCCGGGGCGATGTTTCCTTGCGCGCCGGGTCAGGGCGCGTCGATGCGCTGCACGCGGAAGATCAGCTCCCAGGTATTGAAGACGCCCCACAGCAGGCTCAGCACGCCCACGCCCGCGATGACATACAGCGCGTTCGCCTCACCAACGAAGACGCCGATGCCCGCGGCGATGGTGACGACGAAGAGGCCGAAGCCGGCGAGGAACTGCCAGATCGTCACCTTGCGATCGAACCCGACGCCCGTCGCGCGAAGACCCGAGCGCGCAGCAGCGCCGAATGGCAGCGTGGCCGCCAGGAGCATGACGAGGATCTCGAGCCCGAACGCAGAAAGGCTCTGTGGCATGAGAGCGAGGAACCCGATGCCAAGCGACACGACGTAGCCGAGGAAGATCGTGCGCGCGACTGCGCGCAGCTCGGCGTTCCGGCTCTCGCTCAGCACGCGGACGTGGATGGAGAGCGCGACGAACAGCAGGCCGAGCAGCCCGGCCGACGCCGTGACCAGGCTGACGTTGAAGTCGTGCCAGAGGACGAGCTCTTCCGACATGGCGCGCGTCGAGGATAGCGAGGCGCGAGCTCGGGCTCAGCCCGCCTCGAGCGAGACCCACTCGTGATGTGTCGAGGACACCCAGGGGTGACCGCGCCAACGCTCCGGTGGGAGCGCCGCGTGCCCTCGACTGCGCACGCATCGTCGAAGCACGAGGTCGAGGTCGGCGAGCGTCACACGGCCAAGCTTTCTCGCCCACAACGAACGGAAAGCGAGGATCGCGTCGAGTGCGTCGTTCGTGTCCACTTAGATGACCATCCGCCCGGCGCGCGCCTCGCTGGCTCCGCCGAACGGGGGAAGAGCGGTGTCGCGTGCGTCTCGATACATGCCCAGAGCAAGGCACGCGGTGTGCCACCGCTGCTTTCAGGGATTTGCTATCAGATTCGGTCGCGGTGCGAGGCCGCCCGCCGCACCGGTCTCCCGCGGCCGCCGCCGGCCAACGCATCCGCCATGCCCTCGAGACCTTGGAGCGTGTTCGCGGCGAGATGATCGTCCGTTCGCGACGCGAGCGCGCGCGCGCCCGCGCTCACCGCGGCGTAACCAGGTGTACCAGCGAGCGGATCGAGCCAGACGAGGCGGTAGGAGGTGCGCTGCAGCCGCTCGGCCTCCGCGACGAGCGCGACGGCGTCGCCTTGCTCCCAGCCATCCGTGACGAGAAGGACGATCGCGCCACGGCCGAGCACCCGGCGTGACCAGATGCGATTGAATGCACGCAGGCTCTCAGCGATGCGCGTTCCGCCGGACCAGTCGCGGACGTCACTCGCGATCTGCGACAGCGCCGCGTCGGCGCGCCGTTGCCGCAGGCGGCGCGTGACGCGGGTGAGTCGTGTCCCGAGTGTGAATACCTCAACGCGGCCCCACGACCGCGTGAACGCGTGCGTCATGTGGAGCATCAGCCGGACGTAGGGCTCCATCGATCCGGACACGTCGCAGATCACGACGAGTGGCCGTGGCCTCGGTCGCGCGCTGCGGCGCTGCAGGAACAACGGTTCACCGAGTGTGCGAAGGCTGCGGCGGAGTGTCGCGCGCAGGTCGTAGCTGTCACCGCGGCGGCTTCGACGTCGCCGCCTTCCCTTCCGGAATCCGGGCGACCACACCAAGCGCTCGAGGAACGTCGCCGCCGCCGTCCGCTCGGCGCTGCTCATCTTGGCGAAGTCTTTCGTACGCAGCACCTCGTGGGAGCTCGCAGCCCGGTGCGCTTCACGCCGAGCCGGTGACGGAGCGTCGTGGCCGCGAGCGTCCAGCGGAGACGCGACCAGGCCCCGTGCATCCAGGGGAGGCCGCTGAGCGCCAGTGTCGACAGGTCTGACGCGACCGAGAAGCAGGTCGATGAACACGTCGAAGGTCGCGTCGAAGCGCGCGAGATCGGCCGGATTTGCCACGAGCGTCGCGCGCGCCGCCGCTCGAACGTCCTCCTCGCGCCACACGTCGATCTCGGCCACGGCTGCGAGGAACGCGCGCGCCCGTCCCGCGTCGACCGGCAGCTGGGCGCGGCGGAGCAGTCGCGGGAGGACGAGCAGGTTGCGCGCCGTCCGGTCAGCGGGCACGCGCGGCTTCGGCAACGAGCTGCGGCAGCATGTCGGCTCGAACGCGCGAGACATCCTCCTCGTACTTGAGCAGCACTCCGAGCGTCTCGCTCAGGGTGGGCTCGTCGAGCTCCCGCGTGCCGAGCGCTGTCAGAGCCATGGCCCAGTCCAGTGTCTCCGAGACGCCCGGCCGCTTGAAGAGATCGTCACCGCGAAGTGACTGCACGACCGCGACGACCGCGCGCGCGAGACGCTCGGGAACGTCCGGGAGGCGCCGGGCGAGGATGGCGAGCTCGCGCTCCGGCGTCGGATAGTCGATCCAGTGGTACAGGCAGCGGCGCTTGAGCGCGTCGTGGACCTCGCGTGTCCGATTCGATGTGATCACGACGGGCGGCGGCACCGCCGCGCGGAAAGTACCCAGCTCGGGCACCGTCACCTGGAAATCTGACAGCAGCTCCAGCAGGTAGGCCTCGAACTCCTCGTCGGCGCGGTCGATCTCGTCGATCAGCAACACGGGTGGTGGACCCTCGCTCGTGATGGCCTCGAGCAGCGGACGCTTGATGAGGAAGCGCTCGCTGTAGATCCGGCCGCGCGCATTGTCGGCGTGACCCTCGCTCTCGGCCAGTCGGATCTCGAGGATCTGCCGCGGGTAGTCCCAGTCGTACACCGCCGTGGCCACGTCGAGACCCTCGTAGCACTGCAGCCGGATCAGCCGCCGTCCGAGCGCCGAGGCCAATGCCTTCGCGATCTCGGTCTTCCCGACCCCGGCCTCGCCCTCGACAAAGAGCGGCTTTCCGAGCCGCAGCGCGAGGTAGAGCGTGACGGCGAGCGCACGGTCGGCGACGTAACGCTGGCGCGCGAGCGCATCCGCGACCTCATCGATCGATGACCACGCGACCTCGCTCACCACGCCGCGATTCTAGGGAGACTCAAGCCGCTGCTTGAGGCACGCGAACACGTCGCGTGTCGTCTTGTCCGCCGCGGCTTGCATGAAACGCGATCCGATGTTGGCGATCGCGCCGCTCACGTTCACCTCGGCAGACCAGCGCAGCGTCGTGCGTCCCTCGGCCGCGTCCGAGAGCTCGACCACATTCGACATCTCGACAACGCTGCCACGCGCGTGACCTATCGCGCGCACCGCGGCGCGCTCGTTGGCGCGGAGCTCTGTGAATTCCGCTTCGACCACGAACGTCGTCCGGATCGGTCCGATGCCGGCCCGCACCGTGACGCGGAAGTGCGTCGGATCGACCACCTCGAGGTGCTCGACGTCTGGCGCACAGCCCGCGACGCGCGCGGGATCGCTGACGAACGACCAGACGCGGTCGCGCGCCGACGCGACGTCGACGACGCCCTCGAAGTGCATCGCCTTCGGCCTGCCTGCCGGTTCGCTAGCCCCGGGCGTGCTCGACAGCGCGCTCCAACGCTCGGCGCGCGTATACGGTCACGAGATGCTGCCGGAACTCGCTTGATGCGACGAGGTCGGAAAGTGCGGTCATCCCCTCCGCGGCTTTCATCGCCGCGGCCGCGATCGCATTGGCGTCGCCGCGTGTCCCGACGAGCGCGCGCTCCGCCGCGGTCGCTCGATAGGGCGCGGAGGCGGCGCCGGTCACGCCGATCGCCGCGCGCTCGATCGCGCCGTCACCCTTGACCGCAACGACCGCGGCCACGCCGACGATCGCGAAGCCTGAGGCGGGGTGAGCGAACTTGGCATAGGCGCTCCCGTAGCGTCCGGCAGGCACGGGAAAGCGGACCTCGATAACGATCTCGTTCGGCGCCACCGCGGTCTCGAATGGGCCCTTGAAATAGTCGCGGGCGGCGATGTCGCGGCGTCCCTTTGGACCGATGACACGGATCGTCGCGTCGAACGCAAGCGTCGGAGCAGGCTCGTCGGCCGCGGGGTCGGCGTGCGCCAGGCTGCCGCCGATGGTCCCGCGGGAACGGACCTGAAGGTCGCCGACGTGCGCTGCGGCCTCCGCAAGCGCGGTCAGCGTCTTTCGGATCGCGGCGTGGTCGGCGATCGACCGGTGCGTCGCGAGCGCCCCGACCAGAACAGCGCCGTCCTCGTTCTTGATCTCACGCAGCTGGCGGATCTTCCGGAGGTCGACGAGCGTCTCGGGCTCGGCGAGCCCGAGCTTCATGAGCGGGATGAGGCTGTGTCCTCCGGCGATCACCTTCGTGTCGCGGGACCCACTGAGCGCTTTAACGGCGTCATCGATGGTCGTTGGCGCTTCATACGTGAACGGATGCGTGATCATCGTTGTGCCTCCCCCGCCTTGCGAATGGCTCGCCAGATCTTTTCCGCGGTCAGCGGCATGTCGATGTGCGTGATGCCGAGAGGAGACAAGGCGTCGATGACCGCGTTGACCATCGCGGGTGTCGACGCGATCGTGCCGGCCTCGCCGATGCCTTTGACGCCGAGAGGGTTCGTCTTCGTCAGCGTCACGGTGCTGTCCAGCGCGAACGCCGGAACATCCGCGGCGGTGGGAACGTGGTACTCCATCATGCTGCCGGATAGCAGCTGGCCGTTCGCGTCGTAGACCGCGGTCTCGTAGAGGGCCTGCCCGATGCCCTGCGTGATCCCGCCGTGCAGCTGGCCTTCAACGATCATCGGGTTGATCTGCCGGCCACAGTCGTCGCACGCGGAGTACCGGATGATCTCGATCGCTCCGGTCTCCGGATCCACTTCTACTTCGGCGACGTGCGTGCCGAACGGGAACGTGAAGTTCGGCGGGTCGTAGTACGTGGTGGCTTCGAGGCCCGGCTCCATGCCCTCGGGCAGATTCGACGCGAGATAGGCCGCCATCGAGATCTCGCCGAAGGCCTTCGCCTTCTCGGGCACACCCTTCACGAAGACCTTGCCGCCCTCGACGACGACGTCCGCGGGAGACGCCTCGAGCAGGTGCGCGCCGATCTGGATGACCTTTTCGCGGATCTTCTGGGCCGCGTTGTGGACCGCGATGCCGCCGACCGCGAGGCTTCGGCTACCGAACGTGCCCACGCCCATGCCGGGCGACTCGAATGTGTCGCCGTGACGCACTTCGACGTCGTCCGGGGTCACCCCGATCGCATCCGCGGCGATCTGCGCCCATGAGGTCTCGTGGCCCTGGCCGTGCGGAGACGTGCCGGTGAATACCTGGACGGCGCCGGTGGGATGCACGCGTATGCGCGCGCTCTCGTAGCCGCCCCATCCGACACCAAGGGCGGAGTTCGCCTTCGAAGGCGCGAGTCCGCAGATCTCGACGTAGCTCGATAGCCCGATCCCACGGTACTTGCCGCGCGCTTTCGCCTCGGCGCGCCTCTTCCCGAAACCCTTGTAGTCGGCCATCTCGAGCGCGCGATCGAGCGCGGGTTCGTAGTTGCCGCTGTCGTACGTGATGCCGCTGATCGTCGAGAACGGGAATGCGTCCGGCGGGACGAAGTTCTTGCGGCGCAGCTCCGCCGGGTCCATGCCGAGCTCGTCCGCCAGACGATCCATCGCACGCTCGATCGCGAACGTCGCCTCGGGCCGCCCGGCGCCGCGATACGCGTCGACCGGGGTCGTATTCGTGTACGCGCCTCTGACCTCGCAGTCGAACGCGGGGATCCGGTACGCGCCGGGAATGATGAAGGCGTGAAGGATCGTGGGTATGCCGGGGGCGAACGCCTGGAGGTACGCACCCATGTTGGCGACGGTGCGGATACGCACACCGAGCACCGTGCCGTCGCGCTTGGCGGCCACCTCGACGTCTTCGACGAGGTCGCGACCGTGGATCGTCGCCAGATAGCCTTCGCGGCGATCCTCCGTCCACTTGACGGGGCGGCCGAGCGTCTTCGCGAGATGCGCGATGAGCAGCTCCTCGGCGTAGACCTGCAGCTTGCTTCCGAATCCGCCGCCCACCTCGGGCGCGATCACGCGCACCTTGTTCTGCGATAGGCCGAGGTTGACCGAGAGGATGAGCTGCACGAAGTGCGGGATCTGGGTGCTCGTCCACACCGTGAGCTCGCCAGCCTCGAACTTCGCAACGACCGAGCGCGGCTCCATCGC
>JBDUCG010000018.1:0-14830 GCA_040003565.1 Chloroflexota bacterium
TCCGGCCTGATCAAGTGCGGGTGCTGCCGGTGGACGAGCGTTACCGCCTGCGGCCTGAAGCGCTCAGCGCAGCGATGGACGCGGATGCCCGCGCTGGGCGTGAGCCACTGTTCGTCGCGGCGGCTGCCGGCTCGACGAGCACCGGCGCGATCGATCCGCTGCCGCAGATCGCCGCGATCTGCCGCGAGCGCGGCGTCTGGTTCCACGTCGACGGGGCGTACGGTGGGTTCGCCGCGCTCACCGAACGCGGGCGGAACGCCCTCGCCGGCATAGAACTCGCGGACTCGGTGACCCTCGATCCGCACAAGTGGCTCTATCAGCCGTTCGAGTGCGGCTGTCTCCTGGTCCGCAAGGGCCCGCAGCTTCTCGACGCGTTCGAGATCCATCCGGATTACCTGCGAGACGCCATGAGCGCTGTCCCGCGCGAGGTGAACTTTGCCGATTACGGCATGCAGCTGTCGCGGACGTCGCACGCGATCAAGGTCTGGCTCTCGATCCAGTACTTCGGCCTCGCTGCATTCCGCGCCGCGATCGACCGCTGTCTCGATCTCGCGGCGTTGGCGCAGCAGCGCATCGAGCGGAGCGCGGCGCTCGAGCTCATGAGTCCGGCTTCCCTCGGCGTGTTGTGCTTCCGCAGGCGGTTCGCGGCCGAGGCCGACGAGGACCGGATCGAGAGGCTGAACATGCAGCTCGTGCGGAGCCTCGCGAGCGGCTCGGTCGGCTTCGTCTCATCGACGAAGTTGCGGGGCCGCTTCGCGATCCGACTCTGCGTTTTCAACCACACCACGCGCTGGGAGGACATCGCAGCAGTGCTCGAGCACGTCGAGCACGGCGAGGCCGACGTTGTCGCCCCGGCGCCGGTGGTGCAGCACGACCGCGATCCGCGTCTCGCCGAGGGCTGGCTTGGCGCGCCGCGTGTGGATCCGGCCACCGTGCGCGGCGTCCCCTTGTTCTCCGCGCTCGGTGAGCGCGATGTGGACCGTGTCGCTCGTATGGCCCGCGAGGTGCGCATCCCCGCGGGCGCGGCGATCGTCGAGCAATGGGACGTGGGCCGCGACTTCTACGTGATCGTTGCTGGGACGGCGCGCGTCTTCAAGGACGGCAAGGCCATCGACGACATGGGCCGCGGTGATTTCTTTGGCGAGCTTGCGGCGCTCGAATGGGGCGCGAGCTTCTCGTATCCGCGCCTCGCCACCGTGCTCGCGACCTCCGATGTTCGCGCGCTCGTCCTGCCCGGTCCTTTCTTCAACGAGCTCGTCCGCGATGCTCCGAGCGTGGGCGCGACTATCCGCGGCGCGGTGCGAGCGCGTCTTCCACGGATGTGAGGAACTCGTCGCGCCGCAGCGCGAACAGCCGCACCGGACCGCGCGCGGCGACCGTCGCCGTGCGCGGGACGTCGCGCAGCAGCGCAAGCTCTCCGAAGTACTCGCCGGGTCCGAGACGGCGGACCGCCCGCCCCGCCATCGAGACATCGACTTCGCCTTCATCGATGAGATAGAAGCGGTCGCCCCTTTCGCCCTCTTGAATGATGACGTCGCCGGGCTGAGCGACGATGGGCTCGAGCTCGGCAGCGATGCGCGCCAGGGTGGGAACAGCGAGCGGTGCGAAGATCGGAACGGACCGAAGCAGCTCGAGCTGCCGCGCGAAGAGCGGTGCCAAGATCTCGAGGCGCAGGAGCGTGCGCACCGAGGCCACGAGCACGACCGGCAGGAAGGCGCCTATGGAAACAAATGCCGCGGCGACGCCGAATCGCTCCACCAGCAGCGGCGCGGCACCGGCGCCCAGGGCGAGCGCGGCCATCGTGAGCCCTTCGAGGAGACCGAACACGCGTGACAGCACGTTGGCCGGTGCCACGCGCTGAAGGAGCGTGCGCCCTGCGACGTCCATGAGGCTTCGGCCCACGCCCGCTCCGACGATGAGCGCGATGACGAGCGAGGCGGAACTTACCAGCGCGATCGCGGCGAGGCCGCCGCCCCAGATGAGAATGCCGAACGCGACCCAGCGCGGAAGTGTCCGCCGGCCTGCGAGGGCGGCCGCGAAGACCGCGCCGATGACTCCGCCGAGACCGAGCGCCGCGTTGAGCAGACCCACGCCGGCATCGCCGATGGCGAGGACGCTCAGCGCGAGCACGACGAACAGAACATCGAGCGCTCCGACCTGGAGCGCCTGGCACGCGAGCAAGAGGACGAGCGTGAGCGCGCGCCGATCGGAAGCGAGGACGCGAAGGGCCCCTCCGCGTCCCGTCGACAGCGCGAGGCCGTGCCGCGCTTCCTCGCCGGCGGTCGGAGCTCTGACGCCCGCGACCACCACCGCGCTCGTCGCGAGCGCCGTGGCCATCACCGCGTAGACCGACGCAGGCCCGGACAGACCGAGCAGCACGCCCGTGACAGCCGGGGCAACGAAGATGCTCGCGTTCTCGATCGTCCCGAGCGCCGCGTTCGCCGCGGTGAGTGACTCAGGTGTTCGGGCTAGGCGCGGAAGCAGGCCGTTCTGTGCGGGGCGGGTGAGCGTGATCGCGGTGGCCGCGACCGCCGCGAGGACGTACACGACCGGAGCCGGCGCTCCGAGCGCGAGTGCCCCGGCCGTCGCGCCCATGGCGGTCGCCTGGATGACGTACGCGAGCCAGAGAACGCGTCCGCGCGGGTAATGGTCGGCGAACGACGCTCCGAACGGCGCGAACAGCGCGGCCGGCACGAGCTGCGCGACGGCAACGGCACCGCTCGCGACCACGCCGCCCTGCGCGTAGGCGTACACGAGCATCGCGATCCAGGTAGCCCACTCGGCGGTGTTGAAGGCGATGAACGCGATCTCGATCCGCCGCACGTCGGGATCGCGCATGGTCGCGGCGAGAACGCGCAGGAAACGTGGCGCTCGCAACACCGCGTCAGACTACCGGCGTGGAAGTAGCGCCCGGCATCCGCCGGATCGGCACGGGCGTGGCCAACGTGTACCTCTTCGAGGAGAGCGGCGCGGTCACGATCGTCGACGCAGGTGTGCCCGGGTACTGGCGCGCGCTGCCAGCGGAGCTTGCCGCGATGGACCGATCGCTCGACGACGTCCGCGCCGTCGTCCTGACACACGCGCACACCGATCACATCGGGTTCGCGGAGCGCATCCGGACCGAGCGCGGCGTGCCGATCCGCGTGCACGAGCTCGACGAGCTGCGCGCCAAGGGTCAGGTCCCAGGCCCCAACAAGCTCGGCGCGTTCAAGCTTGGGCCGCTGCTCGGATTCCTCCTCTTCGCGCTGCGGAGCGGCATGCTGCGCGTGCCCCCGATCCTCGAGGTGTCGACCTTCGGCGACGGCGCGACGCTCGACGTCCCCGGCGCGCCACGTGTCATCCATGTCCCGGGTCACACCGCCGGGAGCGCGGCGCTCCACTTCGCGCAGCGCGACGCGATCTGCGTCGGCGACGCCTTCGTCACGCGCAACGTCATCGCCGGCGCGACGGGTCCGCAGCTCTTTCCGAACTTCAACACCGACAACGAGCAGGCGTACGCGTCGCTCGCGCGCTTAGAGGGCGTCGACGCGCGCCTCGTTCTCGCGGGCCACGGCGACGTCTGGAACGGCGGTCTTGGGACCGCGGTGCGGCTCGCCCGGGAGGACTGGACTGCTCGGCGATGAGCGAGGTCTGCGCGAGCTGCGGCCTGGCCGTCGCGGGCGGGACCGAGGGATGCCAGCGTGCCGGCTGAGCGGGCCGTCGCCGTTACAAAAGCCCGAGCTGCCGGCCAGCTACGGCGCCCTGACGATCCGGGAGCTCGTCGATGCCGGCGACCCAGTCGCCTACGGCGATGTCCTGAGCCGCTGGGCGCGGTCGACCTGGGAGGCCTACGCGCCGCTCCATTCAACGGCGCGGGCGTGGATCGTTACAGCGACCGACCGAGCGTAGCCCGTAGCGAGCCCCTACCGCCGTACGGTCACCGGACGAACGGGGGATAGACCGCATCACATCCGGACGATCATCGTTGACCCTGCGAGCCCGGAGTTGAGCCCGGGTCGTGTCTCAGGGAGGGAGGGTCCGATGTTGTCTACGCCCGCGATCCGCATTCTCACCTCGGCCGCCCTCATCGCTTGCTTGCTCGTGGCCTGGCCTGGCTCGCTTCCGAGCGCCGCCGCCAGCCTCGATGCGAACGAATCGGATCTCGTTACCGTGGTGAACTCGTTCCGTGCCGCGCGCGGTCTCGCGCGCTTGGCCGTTTCGGACACGCTCACCTTCGCCTCGAAGTGGATGGCTACCGACATGGCCGTGTACGACTACTTCTCGCACACGTCGCGTGACGGGCGCGCACCGGTACAGCGCATGACCGACGCCGGCTATCCCGGTCCACAGACCTACACCGGCGAGAACATGGCCGCGGGCTTCGCGAGCGCAAGCGAGGTCCTGAACGGTTGGATCAGCAGCCCCGCGCACTACGCAGTCCTCACGAATCCGAACTACCGCGCGATCGGCGTCGGTCGCGCGTCCAGCGCCGCCGGGAGCTACCACACCTACTGGGTCATGGATGTCGGTGGGATCGTGGACGCCGCGACCGCCGTTCCGTCGTTCGACCTTGGCTATCACACCGTGTGGGCCGGACAGAGCCCTGACGTGACGCTCGCGCCCGGGCAGACCGCGACGCTGGTCGTCGCGCTGCGGAACACCGGGTATCGCGGCTGGTACCGCGACAACCCCGGACAGCAGGCGAACCTCGGCACCGCGGATCCGCTCGACTCGCAGCGGTGGGACCTCGAATACGGCTGGCCGTCGGCATCGCGCATCGCGACGACGACGACCGCGTACGTCGGACCCGGACAGATCGGCTGGTTCCAGTTCCAGGTACGCGGGCCGTCGACCCCCGGGTCGTATGTGCTGCGTGTGCGTGGCGTCATCGACGGCTCGACGTGGCTCGAGGATCCCGGCGTCTACTGGACGATCACGGTCCGCTGACCGGCGCGCCTGACGTAATCTCGTCGCGTGCCCTCGGTGTCCTTCACCACGATCGCGCAGCCGAATCCCGGGAACGTGCTCCTCATCGAGGTCCCGGCGCGCGTCGTCGCGACGCTCGGCGATCGTAAACGGGTGCCGGTGACCGTCACGCTCAACGGCGTCCGATACCGATCGACGATCGCGGTGTACGGCAAGAAGTTCTACCTGCCGGCGCGCAAGGAGATCCGCGACGCCGCCAAGCTCGAGGTCGGCAAGCGCGTCCACGTAACGCTCGAACCAGATACGGCCGAACGCACCGTCGCGGTCCCGAGCGATCTCTCGCGGGCGCTCAACTCGGCGGAGCTCCGGCCATCGTTCAACGCGCTCTCGTTCAGCCGCCGCAGAGAGCACGTCGAAGCCGTGACCGGCGCCAAGCGCCCCGAGACGCGCACGGCGCGCATCGCGAAGGTGGTGGCCTCGCTCCGCGCACAATGACCCTGTGCTTGTCGGCGAGCGTGAGGTCGCGGTCACCAACCTCGAGAAGGTGTTCTTCCCGGCGAGGAACCTGACGAAGGGCGATCTCATCCAGTACTACGCGGATCTCGCGCCGTTCGCGCTGAATCACGTCGAGCGCCGGCCGATGCAGATGAAGCGCCACCCCAACGGCGTGGACGGCGACTTCTTCTACCAGAAGCGCGTGCCGAATCCGCATCCGGACTGGCTCGAGACGGTCCACATCAGCTACCCGAGCGGCAACGAAGCCGACTTTCCCGTCGTCACCGACGCGGCCGGCCTGGTGTGGATCGCGAACCTGGGCTGCATCGAGATGCACACCTGGCACTCGCGTGTTCCCGATGTCGCGAAGCCCGATTACATGCTCATCGACCTCGATCCGAGCGAGGGCAACCCGTGGGAGCACGTGCGCGAGATCGCGATGGTGGTGAAGGAGGTGCTCGACGAGCTCAAGCTTCCGAGCTACCCGAAGACGTCCGGCGTGTCGGGCATGCACATCCTCACGCCCATCGTGATCGAGCTCCCGTTCCCGGAGGTGCGCCGTTTCGCCAAGGCGGTCGCGGTCGAGATCGCGAATCGCGTGCCGAAGATCGCGACGACGACGTGGGTGGTGAAGGACCGCACCGGCGTGTTCGTCGACTACGGCCAGAACGCGTTCGACCGCACCATCGCATCGGCGTATTCGATCCGCCCGATGGCCGACGCGCGCGCCTCGGCGCCACTGCGCTGGGACGAGGTGCCCGACGTCAAGCCGGAAGCGTTCACGCTCGAGACGATGCGCGAGCGCGTCGCGAAGGTCGGCGATCTGACCGCCGACATCTGGCAGCACCGCGCGGACCTCAAGCCGCTCTTCAAGACGCTGAAGCTGAAGGATCCGGTCATCGACGATCGCGTGCTCGTTCGTCCAAGCCGCCAGTGGACCGAGGAGGAGCAGAAGGCGTGGCGCGAGAAGGGTCGTGGCAGCAGCTGGAACCGCGGAACATCGCGCCGGCCGCCAAAGGCCACCGAGCCGCGCGACGCGCCCTAGCGGCGCGAGGCCGCTAGTCCGATAGCTGCGGCGCGACGCTCACGACGGCGGTGAGACAGAGCGCATCTCGAAGCCATGCCGCGATCCGGCTGCCTGCGAGCGCGCGCTCGATGCGCAGGTCGTAGTACGCGTGTCGCAGCCCGACGAGCACCGAGAGCAGCGCGCCACGCGCGAAACCGATCGCGAGAAGGCGGCGCAGCACCGCAGACTGCTGCACGAGCGCAGGCGCACCAAGGAGGCCGCCCTTGTCCGCTTGTCCCCACCAGATCGCGCGCGCGAGCTCTTCGGCTTCGCGGTGACGCGATGCGTCCGAGAAGCGCGTGACGCCGGGGGCACCCTCGACGATCGTGACGAGCGGCAGGTTGTGGCCAAGGGCGATATGCGCCGCGACGTGCACGTAGAGGTAGATGCGCTCCGCGACGCTGGTGGACGAGCTCACGACCAGGCTCTTGGGCCGATCGCCGCGGTCGGCGCTCACGAGCAGCGCGCGGACGTCGGCCAGCGGCGCGAAGCGCGTGCGCACGCGAAGCTGCTGCTCGAGGTGCGCGCGAAGCCGCTCTTCCTCGGCGCGGAGGGTGTGGCTTTCGGCGCGCGGCCGTCCGGTGATCACTTCGGTAGCCATACGCGCAGACCCTCCTCGAGGTATTCCCTCAGCGTGTAGCGGTCGGTGAGCTTCGGCAGCGTGGCGGCGAGGTCGCGGAAGATGAGCGAGGCGAGCGGCTCGCCGACGAATCCCGCGAGCACCGCGTGACCCTCGTCGACGATCGACGTCACCGAGAGCTCGCGCTCGCAGCCCACGATCATCAGCGCGAAGTAGAGGCGGATACATTCCTCGGGCGAGTCGATCGCGCGCGCGACCTGTGTCTTGCCGCGCGCGATCCGGTGCAGCGTCGCGCGATCGAGCGCGAGCGTGCCGTCGGTGAGGTCGTAGAGACGATCGACGAGCGCGTCGAGCGACGTGCCCGCGCTCAGTGTCTGGATCGCCTCGGAGACGCGCTGCGCATTCTGGATCCGCACGCCCCGACAGTACCCCGCGCGCGTGTCGCCGTCGTCTCACTTGTGGGACGGGCTAACTACTACGCCGGGCGTCTCCCACGCGCGATGACGCGGCGCCTCGCTGGCCCGAGAGTCGCAGCCGTGCTCGAACGACGCGTGCTTCCAGCCATCGCGTTCGCGTCGCTGCTCGGGCTGGCTGCCCAGCTCCTCTTCTTTCATCAGCCGCTCGGGCTGAACGCACTCCTGGTCACGGTCCCGTTCCTCGCCGCCGCGTGGAGGCTGCGCGATAGTGCTCTACCGCTGCGCGGCCGCGACGTCTGGCTGCCGGCGAGCGCGGTGACGTTCGCGGCGTTCTGTGCCGTTCGCGCCGATGGGCCGCTCGTCGCGTTCGACGCTGCCGCGGCGATCGGCCTCGCCGCCGCGACCGTTTCCGCGTGGAGCGGCGTTGCGGTCAGCGCGCTGCCGGTCGCCGGGATCGTCGCCGAGGCCTGGTCGCTCGGGGAACGCGTGCTTCTCGGCGCCGCTGACCTGCTGCTCCCGGCCTGGCCGCGGCTGCGCATCGCCCCGCGGCGCTTCGGCGCGGCGTCGCGCTATGTCGGCGGCGTCGGCCTGGCCGTGCCCTTCGTCGTCATCTTCGCGGTGCTCTTCTCGTCGGCGGATGCGGTCTTCGCGCGGTCGGTCGAGAACGTGTTCGATCTGAAACGGCTCGCCGAGCTCCTTGGCGAGACGCCCGGACGCCTCTTCATCGCGCTCGCCTTCGCCTGGCCTGCCGCTGGAGCGTTCGCCGCGCTCTGGCGGGTGCCGCGGGATCACCTCACCTCACATGGGCGCTCGTTCCTCGCGTCGGAGACCGCGACCGTCACGCTGTTCCTCGTCGCCGCGCTCTTCGCGGTCTTCGTGGCGCTGCAGCTGGCGTATCTCTTCGGGGGGCGCAACACGCTGGACGCCGCCGCGATCACGTATAGCGCGTACGCGCGTCGCGGCTTCTTCGAGCTGATCGCGGCGGTCGTTCTCGTCGGCGCCTTGCTATTCGGTCTTGCGCTCGCGGTGCGCGAGCGGGGCCGGACGTACGTCGCCGCGGCGCTCGCACTGCTCGCCCTCACCGCGGTCGTGCTCGCGTCGGCGTGGTATCGCCTCGACCTCTATCAGCAGGCCTATGGCTGGACCGAGCTGCGCTTCTACGCGATCTGCGCGACAGCCTTCCTCGCGCTCGCGCTGGTCATCTTCGCGTCGAGCGTCGCGCGCGGTCGCATGTCGTACTCGCTGCAGCCGCTCGCGATGGCCGCCGTGCTCGTGGCCCTCGGCGCGAATGCGCTCGGCCCCGCGGGCTTCGTGGCACGCGCGAACATCGCGCGCGTGATCGATCCGTCCGGTCTGCCCGCCGACGCCGCGCGAAATCTCGACTCCGACACCCTCATGGCGCTCGGCGGGGGCGCGATCGTCGAGCTGGTGGACGCGTTCCCGCGTCTGCCGCTCAGCCAGCGCCTCTACGCCGACATCGTGCTGCGCATCGAGCTTTCACGCCGCGACGAGGACCGGGCGCCGGACTGGCAGGGATGGAACCTCGAGCGAGAGCGCGCGCGGCTCGCGCTCGTGCGCGCGCGCGACGAGCTGTTGCGCTAGCTGCGAAGGAGCTCGGCGAGGACCGGGTCGCCGCTCTTCGGCAGCGCTCGCACCTGGTCCCAGGTGCAGTCCTTTGGGTCCTTGTCCGGGCGAAAGCGGAGGAACCGCGTGCCGTGCCGGATGCGCTCCTCCTCCATCTTGTCGTAGCGGATCTCGCACACGACCTCGGGCCGGATCTCGTGCCACGGGAGATCCTTTCCCTGCGACCAGCGCGAGCCGGCGTCCGGTGTGCGGCCCCATTCGCTGGGGTCGAAGCCGAGGTGACCCGACTCCTTGAGTGGAGGCAGCATCTGCTGGAGCTGCTTCTGAAGGGACGCAGCGATCCCGGATGTATGACCGACGAAGTCGAGCGTCCCGTCCTCGCGGTAGAGACCGAGCAGCAGGCTGGCGATCTTCGTCCCGTTGGTGCGGTAGCCGACGATCACGCAGTCGCAGGTCTTGTGGTACTTGATCTTCTTCACGACCTCGCGCGAGCCCGGCTTGTAGGTGGCATCGACGCGCTTGGCGATGATCCCGTCGAGGCCGATGACCTCGAGCCGCTCGAGCCAATGCTTCGCTTTCGCGATGTCGGTCGTCGTCAGCGAGAGCGTGAAGCCGTTCGCGACCTCGAGCAGCTTCCTCCGACGATCCGCGAGCGCCAGCGTGTGCACCGGCTCGCCGTTCCACAGCAGCACGTCGAACGCGATGTACGTTGCCGGCGTCTCGGCCGCGAGCTTGCGGATCCGCGACTCCGCGGGATGCAGCCGGTTCTGCATCGCGTCGAAGTCGAGGCTGCCCTCACGCTCGATGACGATCTCACCGTCGAGCGCGGAGTGGGGCGGGAGGAGATCGCCGAGGGGGCGCAGCTCGGGGAAGTAGCGCAGCAGCGGTCGTCCGTTCCGGCTCCACAGCGCGAGCTCGCCGTTGTCGTTCTCGAGCACGCCGCGGAAGCCGTCCCACTTCGGCTCGTATTGCCACTTCGGTCCGGTCGGGATCTCCTCGACCAGCTCCGCTTCCTGCGGCGGGAACGGGACGTTCGGTCCCGGTGCGCTAGGCGCCAACGTCGCGTGTCTGGACGGCCCTGAGCGTCAACACCGTTCCGACGATACCGATACCGATGAGGGTCGCGATGCCGGACCAGTTCACCCCGGTCATCGGCATGCCGTAGAGCGCGTACAGCGAGGAGTTCTTCACGGCGTCGGGCCAGCCGAACAGCGGCGCGAGCTGCTGGAGGAAGTAACTCCAGATGGCCACCGCGGAGAGCGCGACGACGGCGACACGCGGTCGCCACGCGGCGACCAGATGGCCGGCCGCGCCGAGCGCGAACACAACGGTGAGGATGAGCGCGCTCGCGAGGGCGAACCGCGGCACGTCGAGGTCGATGCCCTGTCCGCTCGCCGCGACGTACGCCGCCAGCGACGTGACGGCGACGACGATGCCGCACGCGAGGACGAGCGAGAGGAGCCGCTCGATGACCACGCGCGCCCGAGACACCGGCGCCGACAGGATCGTGGCGAGACGGCCCTCGGCATCGTCGGCCGACCAGCCGGCGACCTGCGCCACGGTGTAGATCGACAGCAGCAGGATGAGCATCGAGAACCAGATCCCGCCGATGAACGCGGAGTAGCCGACGAGGCCCGCCCGTTCGAGGTACAGACGCATGAGCGGCGGCCCGGCGGCCATGGAATCCACGATCGTTTTGGTCAGGCCGACGATGAAGAACGCGAAGACCGCGAGGCCGATGGCCCAGCCAAATATCCACACGCGCTGCTGCCACAGCAGCGCGAGGACGGGCGCGCGGAGCAGGGGATTCCGCGCCGGCCTCGTGACGCGCCGAGCAGTCGCACTGCGTCCGCTGAGCAACGCGGAGCCCAGATCGCGCCGGACGAAGGCGACGACGGACAGCAGGGTGAAGACGAGGGCGATCGCGGTCATGGCGAGCATTGCGCCGGCATCGAGACCCTCGCCGAGCAGCGGACGGTTCCGCTCGTGGTACCAGAACGGCGACAGGCGCGCGAGCGGTGACGGATCGCCGACCCGCGTGGCCGCGTTCGCGAGGTAGAGCACGAGCAGCACGATGCCTCCGAGGCCGAGCGCGCCGCGACGCGTCGTGACGAGCTGCGAGACGAAGAGCGCGATACCGTACGCCGCGAGCATCAGCGCGAACAGCGAGGCCATCTCGAGGACGATGCGGTCGATCGCGATCGGCTCCTTGGCGAGCTGCGCGGCCAGCGCCGTCATGGCGCCGAGGAGCGCGAGCGAAGCTGCGGCCGCGATCGCGAAGCCCGCCACCCGCGTCGCGAGGTAGCGCAAGCGGCCGACACCGGTCGCCAGCCAGGTCTCTACGAACCCGCGCTCTTCGTCTCCGCGGCCCGCGCCCGTCGCCGTCATGAGCGCCCAGAACGCGAAGACGAGTCCGAGCGAGCCGAACCAGCGCCAGTGGAGATAGCCCGCGAGCGTGTCGAGATGCGACGGCACCGGAAGCAGCACTGAAAGCTGTTTGCCCAGGAGCTCCATTTGCGCGGCGAAGGCGGCGCGATCCGCCGGTGAGTCGCCGACGATCTCAGCGAAGCCCAGCGCGTTCGCGAGCACGCCGATCCCCGCGATAACTGACATCGCAATGAAGCCGGTGCGCTGGTAACGCAGCGCGAGGCGCAGCAGGGTCATCGCGCGGCCGCGACCGCCTTCGCCGGATCGGAGTAATAGGTCAGGAAGATCTCCTCGAGGCTCGGCTCGCGGCTGGTGAACGCCGTGACGCGATGGCCGGAGACGGCCGCGAGCAGCGGCTCGAAGGTGCCGCGGAGCATGCCGGTGACGCGCTGACCCGTGACCTGGACTTGTTCGAAGCCCGGCGTCGCTCGCAGACGATCGATCGGGACGCTGTCGGCGAAGTCGATCTCGATGCGGTACGCGCGCATCCCGACCAGCTGGTCGAGCGTGCTGACCGTGACGAGCTTGCCGTCGCGGACGATCGCGATCCGATCGCAGACATGCTCGACCTCTGACAGGACGTGCGATGACAGGAAGACGGTGGCGCCACCCGACCGCGCGTCTCGGACGAGTCCGTAGAACGCCTGCTGATGCAGCGGGTCGAGGCCCGACGTCGGCTCATCGAGGATCACCAGGCGCGGGCGGGACATGAACGCGAGGACGAGCGCGAGCTTCTGCTTGTTGCCGTGCGAGTACTCGCGGTACTTCCGCCCGAGATCGAGGTCGAGGCGCTCGGCGATCAGGCTGACGTCGGCGTCCTCCACGTCGCCGCGCAGACCGGCGACGTACGCGACGATCTCCGTTCCGCGCCAGCCGCCCCACTGCGGCAGCTCGCCTGGGCAGTACCCGACCTTCTTCTTCACCGCGACCGCGTCGGCGTCCGCGTCGAGTCCAAAGATCCGGCCCGACCCGCGGGTCGGATGGATCATCCCCATGAGGAGGCGGATCGTCGTCGTCTTGCCCGCGCCGTTGGGTCCGAGGAAGCCGAAGACCTCGCCGTCCTTCACCGTGAGGTCGAGATCGAAGATGCCACGACCGCTGCCGAAGTCCTTCGTGTATCCGTGTGTCTCGATCGCTTCCGTCATCGCGTCAGGGCCATTCGCTCATTGTCGCGCCAGCGAGGCAACGCGAGGTCCTTCACCACGATCGATGAAGGACCTCGCGAAGAAAAGTGCTGTGCGGTTACTTGCCGCGCTTGGCGAGAGTCGAGTCCTTCGCCTGCTTGGCGATGCGGAACTTGAGCACGCGCTTCGCCGGGATCTGGATCGTCTCGCCGGTCGCCGGGTTGCGACCGAGACGGGCCTTCCGGTCAACGATGACAAGCTTGCCGACGCCCGGGAAAGTGAAGCCGTTGCGGGCTTCCTTGTAGGCCAGGGCCGCGAGCTCCTCGAGAACCATGCCCACCTGCTTCTTCGTCAGCTGTGTCTTCTCCGAGAGCCGATTCAGTGTCTCCGACTTTGAGATCCCCGCCACATCGTCCTCCTGTGCGGCCTTTCGGCCAACTCGCGCCGCATTCTCACACACGAACGGCGCAATATGCGTTGCTGTGACGCTCACCGTAACCGATGATCCGCCGGACCGTCCGGCCTGGGTCAGTGAGACTATCCGCCTCCTCGCCGATGGGACCGACGATTGGCGCGCGCGACTCCTCTCGCGGGTCGAACAAGCGACCGACGCCGACCTCGCGGCGGGTTCGGATGACGACTGGGGGATCGGTCAGATCGCCGTCCACCTCCTGATCATCGAGCGCGGCGTCACGCTCATCGCCCTTCGTCTCGCTCACGGACAAGAAGCGGGGTCGACAGGGCAGCCACGACCCGCCGCGTCGGCCGTGACCCGGCCGGGGATCTCCACGCTTGCCGACAAGGCCGCCGGAGCGCTGCGCCGGCTCCGGTCGGAGTTCCCCCCGGAGCCGAATACGGCTTCGACCGCCCGACACCCCTACTACGGCGACCTCAACTGCTTCGGCTGGCTCCTGACCCTGCCCAACCACTACGTCGCCCACCTGCGTGCCCTGGACGAGGGAACGGCCACCGCGATCTAGTCGCATACTCGGGCACCCAGACCGAAACGGGGGTGCGCGATGGCGAGCGAGACCAAAAGCACGACGGCGCTCGAGACCTTCGCCCAAGAGGACCGTAGGTTCCCGCCCCCACCGGAGTTCGCCGCCCAGGCGAACGCCAAAGACCCCGGTATCTACCAGCGGGCGGAGCGCGACCTCGAGGGGTTCTGGGCCGAGCAGGCGAAGGAGCTCCTCTGGCGCAAGCCCTTCGACAAGGTCCTCGAGTGGGAGGCGCCGTACGCGAAGTGGTTCCTCGGCGGAGAGCTCAACGTGTCCGAGAACTGCCTCGACCGCCACGTGAAGGCGGGCCGCGGCACCAAGGTCGCCTACCACTGGGAGGGCGAGCCGGGCGACACGCGGACGATCACCTACCGCGACCTGCTCGAGATGACCTGCCGCTGCGCGAACGCGCTGAAAGAGCTCGGCGTCGGAAAGGGCGACCGCGTCGCGATCTACATGCCGATGATCCCCGAGCTCCCCGCCGCGATGCTCGCCTGCGCTCGGATCGGCGCGCCGTTCACAGTCGTGTTCGGCGGCTTCTCCGCCGAGGCTCTGTCCGGCCGCATCATCGACTCGGAGGCGAAGGTCCTCATCACCGCCGACGGCGGCTACCGCAAGGGCAACGCCGTCGCGCTGAAAAAGAACGCGGACGACGCGGTCGCGCAGGCGACGACGATCGAGAAGGTACTGGTGGTCCAGCGCACGAAGCAGGACGTGCCGTGGACGATCGGCCGGGACTTCTGGTGGCACGAGCTCGTCGACAGGCAGAAGCCGGAGTGCCCGGCCGAATCGCTCGAGAGCGAGCACATGCTGTATCTGCTCTACACCTCCGGCACGACCGCAAAGCCGAAAGGCATCGTGCACACCTCGGCCGGGTACCTCACCGGCGTCGCGACGACGCACAAGCTGATCTTCGACATCAAGCACGAGGACGTCTACTGGTGCGCCGCGGACATCGGCTGGGTGACCGGTCACAGCTACATCGTGTTCGGCCCGCTCGCGAACGGTTCGACCGGCGTGATGTACGAAGGGACGCCCGACTTCCCGGACAAGGACCGCTGGTGGCGGGTCATCGAGAAGTACAAGGTCTCGATCCTCTACTGCGCGCCGACCGCGATCCGGACGTTCATGAAGTGGGGCGCGGAGTACCCGCAGAAGCACGACCTGACCTCGCTGCGCCTGCTTGGATCCGTCGGCGAGCCGATCAACCCCGAGGCATGGCTCTGGTATCACGA
>JBDUCG010000188.1:0-4370 GCA_040003565.1 Chloroflexota bacterium
CTTGGCTAGGCGTGGCTCGCCGGAGCGAGCTGCTTGCGGATCGAGGCGAGGTCGGCCCAGACGCTGACGCGCCGGATCAGACCCCCGCCCATCTCGAAGATGCGCAGCGTTCGGAAGCGGATCGGCCGCCCGTAACCCTCCATGTCAAAGGGGCGACCGCGCGCGACTGCGTCGATCACCGCTTCGTCGACGATGAAGTCGTCGCCATACAGGCGTCGGACGCTGTTGATCGTCGCGTACTCGAGGTCATCGAGGAATTCACGGTAGAACGCCTCGAGCGCTTCGCGGCCGCGGATCACGCTCGGCTCGCGCCCGACCGCGTCCTGCTCGATGTCGGGTGTGCAGGTCGCGAGGATCGCCCCGATATCGCGCTCGCGCTCGGCGACGATGTGCCGTTCGACGAGCTGCTCCATCTCACTGCGTTCCACCACTCACCTCCGTGCGACCGCGGCGTGATCCTAGGCCCACCGCGCGTCGCGTCGGTGACGCCCACATCCGCGCGGGCCTTGCGCACGTAGCATCGTCGTGGCCCTGCGCTGGACGTCCCGCGCCGCGGCGTGTCTCGTTCTCTTCGCGCTCGCCGCGTGCGGCGTGGCGACGGCCGTGCCGACGCTTCGACCGAACGAGGTCCAGGTCATCGAGCCTGTGGGTAAAGAGGCCAGCTGGACCTACGCGCCGCACGAGCTACGCATCTCCGCGGGTACGACGGTCAAGTTCGTGAACCGGGGCAAAGAGTTTCACACGATCACGTCGAGCGATGCGGGCCGACCGTTCGACGTCGGTATCGACAGCGGCAAGAGCGCGACCATTACATTCGATAAGGTCGGCGTGTTCGCCTACCACTGCGGCGTCCACCCGCAGATGACGGGAGTGGTGCGTGTTTGTGACGGCGCCTGCCCTTAGACGCACCCTGGTGCTCGCGCTCTTCGTCAGCGCGTGCGGCGGCACCACGTCGCAGGCACCTTCGGCGCTCCCGACGGTGACGCCGACCAGCACGCCGGTGGCGACCGAGACTGCCACGAGCGCGCCACAGGCGAACGCGATCACCTGGACGGTCGACGCCGCGTCGAAGGCGACCATCCGCGTCCGCGAGCAGCTCGCGCGTCTGCC
Source organism: Chloroflexota bacterium (assembly GCA_040003565.1). Classification (GTDB taxonomy): domain Bacteria; phylum Chloroflexota; class Limnocylindria; order P2-11E; family P2-11E; genus CF-39. The sequence goes on from JBDUCG010000188.1 coordinate 1,111, forward strand.
GGCGCCGAACGACGCGATCATCACCATCGCCGGCGCGCAGGGCACGTTCACGCTGAATCCTGACGGCACCTTTGCGAGCGGCTCCAGGATCAGCCTCGACATGAACACGGTCACGACCGACGACCGTCAGCGCACCGACACGATCCGACGCGATCCGCTCGAGGTCACGCGCTTTCGGACGTCGGAGCTCGTGCCGAAGAACGCGAGCGGTCTGACGTTGCCGCTCCCGCGGTCCGGCGAGTTCACGTTCCAGCTCACCGGCGATCTCACGCTCCACGGCGTCACGAAGTCGGTGACCTTCGACGTCAAGGCCTCACGCTCGAACGGCAAGCTGACCGCCACGGCCACCGCGAACCCGAGCTGGAAGTTCGGCGACTTCGGCATGCGGCCGCCGAGCTCGTTCTCCGTGATCTCGATCATCGACGAGATCCGGATGGAATTCGCGCTGGTGGCGAATGAGGCTAGGTCTTAGCGGAGACCGTCAGGTCCGGCGCCGGCGCGAAGAGGTAGCGGATCGACAGGCCACCGATCGCAGCGCCGAGCAGCGGACCGAGCCAGTACACGTACCAGTTGTCGAAGAAGACGGCGGGGATCGCGGTCGCGACGTGACGTGCGGGGTTCATCGCGGCTCCGGTGAGCGGGCCACCCATGAGGATGTCCGTCGCCACGGTGAGCCCGATGCCGAATCCCGCGATGCGCGGCGCGAACGGTGATACCGCGGTGCCGTAGACGGCCCACACCAGGAAGATCGTGAGCAGCGCCTCGACGCCGATGCCCACCGGAACGCTCACGCCGTTCGCGAGCGCCGGCGTCCCGAGGTGCGTCTTGTCGACGGCGACGAGCGCGAAGTCGAACACGCTGCGCAGCGCGAACCCGGCGAGCAGGCCACCAACGATCTGCGCGGCCCAGTAGGTGGGCACGCGCGACCACGGATGCCGGCCCGCGACGGCGAGGGCGAAGGTCACCGCGGGATTGAACTGTCCGCCGGAGATCCCACCGAACGCCGATATCGCGATCGCGAGCGTGACGCCGTGCGCGAGGGCGACGCCGATGAGACCGCCGCCACTTCCGTTCGCGTCGGCGATGATCGCGCCGGCCCCGATGAAGAAGAACCAGAACGTGCCCGCGGCTTCCGCCAGCAGGGCACGAGTGTGCGCGGTCATCGTTCCCTCCCTAACTCAGTCCGGTATTGTCCACGCGTGGCCGATTTCCGTCCCGTCGAGGCAGCGAAAGCGCGCCTCCTCAGCATCCGCCCGACGCCCGCGGGCACGAACGAGCTTGGCGCGAACGCCGAATGGATCGAGGTGCAGGTGACCCTCGACAGCGACCTCGCGAACTGGCGCCTCCAGCACCTGCGCGCGCTCTGGCGCGAGGAGGTGGGTAGGCCGGTGGAGTGGGAGTGGGTCTACACCTGGGGCTCCCCGTCGTTCGTGCGCGAGGGCGAGATCTACCGCATCCACTCCGGCTCGCGCGTGCGCGCCGCGACGCACCCCCTTCCGGACGACCTCGCCGGTGGCCGGAAGCACGTGTACGCCGCGGGTCCAGTAGCGGCGGCACGCCTGATCTGGCAGCGTGGCGACTACGCGCGTTTGCTCGATGCCTTCGGGACGGTCATCGACGAGATCGTGGTGTGGCCGACCGAGGTCGCGGCCCCGCCGGCCGAGCAGCGCGCTTCTTCGCGCTGACCCGTTTCGTTTTCGCGGCAACGCGCGGCTTCGCTTTCGACGGCGCTTTCCGGGCGGGACGGTACTGCTTGGTCCGCACGGCGAGCTTGCGGATGACCTTCTCGAGCACGGTGACGCCGATACCCGGACCCGTCGGGACGCGCATCGTGCCGTCCGGCTGCACCGTGAACGGCTCGCCGATGATCTCCGTCGCGAAGTAGCGCTCTGAGGCGGACACGTCACCGGGCAGGCTGAAGTTCGGCAGCGACGCGAGGTGCACGTTGTGCGCGCGGCCGATGCCCATCTCAAGCATGCCGCCGCACCACACCGGGATCTTGGCCGCGCGGCAGACGTCGTGGATGCGCCGCGCCGAGGTCAATCCGCCGACCCGGCCGGCCTTGATGTTGATCACACGCGTGGCGCCCAGTTCGATCGCTTTGCGGGCGTCGTCGCCGGTGTGGATCGACTCGTCGAGGCAGATGGCCGTCTTGATCTCTCGCTGCAGCGTCGCGTGGTCGACGATGTCGTCGTGGGCGAGCGGCTGCTCGATCATCGTCGGCGCGTACTCGTCGATGCGCTTGAACAGCGGAGCGTCCGCGAGCGTGTAGGCGGAGTTCGCGTCGAGCATGAACGGGAGATCGGGGAAAGCCTTTCGGATCGCCTCCGCGACTTCGCCGTCCCACCCCGGCTTGATCTTCACCTTCACTCGCTGGTAGCCGCCGGTGAGCTCGCGGCGGATGGTCTCGAGCAGATCGTCGATCGAGGGCTGGATGCCGATCGCGACGCCGCACAGGATGCGGTCCCGCGTGCCGCCGAGCAGCTTCGACAGCGACCGACCGTCGCGCTTGGCGAAGAGATCCCAGATCGCCATTTCCAGCGTGGCCTTGGCCATGCGGTGTTCGCGGATCCATCCGAGGACGCGCTCGGTGTCCTCGGGCTGATGCAGTTCTACCGCGAGCAGCGCGGGGATGATGATCTCGTCGAGCGCGTACCAGACGGTCCGCGGGGTCTCGCCGGAGTACCACGGCAGCTCCGGCGCGACGCTCTCGCCCCATCCGACGGCGCCCTCCGACTCGACCCGCGCCACGACGCGCGTCTGATGCGTCTCGCGTGAGCCGCTCGTCTCGTACGCGCGCTTCAGTGGTAAGCGGAGCACGAAGAGCTCGACGCGTTCAATCTTCATCCGTGTCTATCACCTGCTCCCCTCGTCGTGGCTGAGGCACGAGAAGATACGCGCCGCGTCCGTCGGCGGCGCGCAGGAACTCGACCGCGGCGTAGCCCCGCGCGAACGCGGCCTCGATCGCTTCGCGGACCGCGAGGCGCCACGCGAGCGCGCTCTCAGGATCGCGTGCCTTCAGCTCCTGGAAGCGCGCTGGGATCTCCATCAGCAGATGCGTTTCGTCACCGGCGCGCGTGACCTTGCCCGGTCGCTGGCCGTTCGCGCGCAGCGTGTACGCGATGCCTTCGCCCTCCGCCTGCTCGAGCGTCGGTGGCTTGTCATCGCCCTTCAGACGCTTGTAGGTGCGGTCGTGGCCGATCGGCCACTCCACGTAGATGCGGTCAGAGGGGAGACCCGCGTTCAGCTTGTCGGGCATC
>JBDUCG010000189.1:0-4313 GCA_040003565.1 Chloroflexota bacterium
TCGAGCGCGCGCACTCGGTCATCGCCGACGCCCACAAATGGCTCAACGTCGCCTATGACTCGGGCTTCGCGTTCGTGCGTGATGCGTCGCTGCTCGATGCGGCGTTCGCGATCGGCGCGGCGTATCTGCCGAAGCCCGGCGAGCATCCGATGTTCGGCGGCCGCGGACCCGAAGCGTCGCGGCGCGCGCGCGGCATCGCCGTCTGGGCGACGCTGCGCGCATACGGACGAGCCGGCCATCGCGCGATGGTCGAGCGCCACCTCGACCTGGCGCAGCGGCTCGCGCGAGCGGTGGACGCGGCGCCGGAGCTCGAGCGGCTGGCGGACGTGCCGCTCAACATCGTGTGCTTCCGCTACCGGCCGGGAACGCTGTCCGAGGACGCGCTCGACACACTGAACGCGAAGATCGGCGCCGACCTGCTCGCGGATGGTCGCGTGTATGTCGGGACCACGCGCTACCGGGGCCACGTCGCCTTCCGTCCGGCGATCGTGAACTGGCGGACGACCGAAGCGGACATCGATCTCATCGTCGAGGTCGTGCGCGAGCTGGCCGCGCGGCTCGGGGTGACGGTCGCCTAAACGCGCTACGGCGCGGGCTGCGAACCGGCACACGTCGCCGGCTCGTGTGGGAGCAGCGGGCTCAGCTGCAGCGTCAGCGATCCATTGCTCGCGCGGGACGAGAGGTTTGCGGTGACCGCGCGGAGCGCGCCCGTGTAGTACGGGATCACGCGAGCCCGCTCGAGCGCAGCGCCGATGAGCAAGGAATCTTCAAAATTCACGATCCCGCAGCGCAGCGGCGTGACGCTCGTCCCCGTTACGAGCTGCTCGCCGAAGACCTCGGCCGGCGGCGTGAATGGCCAGACGCTCTCCGCGTCGGGCAGCCCCGGTAGGGGCGCGACGTTCGGCTGCGGTATGACGAAGACCCGGAAGAACTGTGCCGAGTAATTCGTCGGCCTCGCCTCGGCCCACGAGCTGGCCGGCAGCCATGAGAGATCCTCGAAGCTGCGCGCGAGCGCGCTGATCTTGTCGCGCGCGGGCGACGGTTGATACAGGTTGTCGTCGGGCTGCCCCGTCGGGATCGTCGAGACATGCACCTCGCGACCGCCGTTGTCCACGATGAAGTTGATGAACGTCGCGCCGTGCGCGGGCGGCGTCGAACCCGGCAGCGGCTCGCGCGCGTAGGTCGCGTCCTTTTCGAAGTAGCCGGTCTGGATCGCCTGCAGCAGCAGCGACGCTGTGCCGTTCGCTGTCAGGCGCCGATAGAAGAGCTCGCCGTTCGGCTCTTCGCTGATGACCCTCCCGTCGGCGAGCAGGAGCAGCCGCAGGGCCGGCCGTCCGATGTCGCCCCCTCGTTCGTAGCTGAGAAGACGCGCCACGGGCGACGCCACGGGAAGGGGTCGAAGCGTTGGCTTGGCGGTCGGACGCGCCGAGCCGGACGGCGATGCGGACCCAGCGGCCGTCGTGCCTGTCGCGCCGCCGCTCGGCGTCGGCGACTGGAAGCTGATCGACCGCGGCTCGCATGCGCAGGCGAGCGCGATGATGAGCATCGCGGCGAGCGCTTTCACAGCCGCTCGATCTTCACGGGCGCGCCTTTCGCGTAGATCACGCGCACGCCCTCACCGTACCCGAACGACGGCCCGCCGAGCTTCGCTCCGAGCTTTTCCGCGAGGACGATCGCCGGGAGGTCGACGATGCCGCCGTGCGAGACCGCGAGGACGCGGTCCTTGTCACCGACCCGAGAGGCGATGCGTGTCCAGGCGGGGAGCTGCTCCTCGGCGAAGCGCCGCGCGCTCTCGTCGGTCCGCATGAGGCGCGCCCAGTCGTCGAGCGTCTTCATCTCGCCGAACATGCGCGCCGCCGCGCCGCCGAGGTCCGGCAGGAGCGCCGCCTCGACCGAGTCGAGCCGGCCGGCGATGCGCTCGGCGGTCTCCTTCGCGCGCGGCAGCGGGCTCGAGACGACCAGCGCGTACTTCGGCGCATCCTTCGCGAGGCGCTCGCACATCGCGCGACCTGCGGCGGAGAGGGCGCTCTGGTTGTCCGCGAGGTTGACGCGCTCGGCGTGCCGGCGGATCTCAAGGATGCTCACGGGATTAGTCTCGCAAGGATCAGGGAGGGGCAGATGAAGACCATCCGGCAGACGGCGACGATCCGCGGCGCGACGCCGCACGACATCTACGAGACGATCATGGACTCGAAGCTCCACACCAAGCTGTCACGGCAGCCCACGAAGGTGAGTCGCCGCGTCGGCGGCGCGTTCAAGGTGGGCCACGATCTCGAGGGCAAGAACCCGAAGCTCACCAAGGACCGGCGGATCGTGCAGAGCTGGCGTGCGAACAATTGGCCGAAAGGGACCTATTCGAAGGCCACCTTCGCGCTCGCGAAGGCCGCGGGTGCCACTCGGGTGACATTCACCCAGACCGGCGTTCCGGACAAGTTCTACGGCGAGACCAGCAAAGGCTGGCGTTCCTACTATTGGGGGCCACTGCGTCAGCAGTTCGGCAAGCGACGCCCGCCCGCCTAGCGACCAAGCGCGGCATAGCGTTTGCTACTGTTCGGCCCAATGCGGGTCCTGATCACCGGTGTCACCGGCTTCGCCGGGAGCCACCTGGCGGAGTACATCCTGGCCAATTACCCCGACGTCGCCATCTATGCGACGTACCGGTGGCGCTCGCGCACCGAGAACCTCGAGCTCATGACCTCCCAGAAGAAGGTCGAGATGATCGAGGGCCGGTATCCCACCGGCGGCACCCTCCGCGACGACGGGCGCAAGGGCCGCGTCACCCTCCTGCACTGCGAGCTCACTGACGCCGGGGCGGTCGAGAAGCTCATCGCCTCGGTCCAGCCGCAGCGGGTCTTCCACCTCGCCGCGCAGTCGTACGTGCAGTCCTCGTTCGACGAGCCGGCAGCCACGCTGCGCATCAACATCGAGTCGCAGCTCAACCTGCTCGAGGCGATCCGGCGGCACGACACGCAGATCCGGATGCACATCGCCGGCTCCAGCGAGGAGTACGGGCTCGTCCACCCGGACGAGGTCCCGATGAAGGAGACCAACCCGCTGCGGCCGCTGTCGCCGTACGCGGTGAGCAAGGTGGCGCAGGACAAGCTTGCCTACCAGTACTTCAAGTCGTACGGCATGCACCTCGTGGTGACGCGTGGCTTCAACCACACCGGTCCGCGACGGGGCACGCACTTCGTGACCAGCAGCATGGCCCGGCAGATCGCGCTGATCGAAGCGGGAAAGATCGAGCCGGTGATCTACCACGGTGACCTCACGAGCAAGCGCGACTGGACAGACGTCCGCGACATGGTCCGCGCGTACTGGCTCGCGCTCGAAAAGGGCGAGGCAGGCGAGGTCTACAACGTCGGTCGCGGCAAATGCTGGTCGGTCCGGGAGATGCTCGACATGCTCCTTTCGCACTCGACGGTGAAGATCCGCACGCAGGAGGATCCCGCGCGCCTGCGTCCGAGCGACGTGCCGATCCTTTGGGCGGACACGTCGAAGTTCCAGCGCGCGACCGGCTGGGAGCCGCAGATACCGTTCGAAAAGACACTCGCCGATCTACTCGACTATTGGCGTGAGCGCGTGCGTCGTGAAACGCAGCTCGGTGCGGAGGTCTAAGCAGTGCCCGATCTTGGTGGAATGTGGACGACGTTCGTCAACAACCCGCTCGTCCAGCTGGCCGTACGCGGCGTCGGTCTCTACGTCCTCGCTCTCTACCTGGCGATGGTCTTCTGGACCGTCCGCGACGCGCAGCAGCGCACGGAAAATCCGATCCTTCCCTATCTCGCTGGCCTGCTCGTCGTCGTGCTCAACATCCTCGGCCTGTTCCTGTATCTCATCGTCCGTCCGAAGGAGACCCTGGGCGAGGCGTACGAGCGGCAGCTCGCGGAGGAGAGCCTCCTGGCGGAGGCCGAGCAGCGCGTCGTCTGTCCCACCTGTAAAGAGCGCGTGCAGGAGGACTTCATCCTCTGCCCGACCTGCCGCACGCGTCTGAAGCGGATGTGTCCGTCGTGCGCGAAGCTCATCCGCCCCGAGTGGAACATCTGCCCCTACTGCGCGAAGGACTTCGACGAGCGCGACTGGACCGTGCACGCCGGAGGCAAGGCGGCCGAATAGGGCCGGCGTTACCGTGCGTTCGCCGCAATGAGCGCTTGTAATGGGAACGCGGTCCTATAGCGTTACGACGCGAAAGTGGGAGGTTCCTCATGAGACGTATTGGTGTGTTTGTGGCAGCGATCTTGATGACGGCCCTGTTCGCGTTTCCCGCGAGTGCGGACCGTGGCTCGTGGAACAACTGGCATGTACATGACGGA
>JBDUCG010000190.1:0-4302 GCA_040003565.1 Chloroflexota bacterium
CCACGGCGGGCGATGAGCTGCCACAGCTGGAAGTAGTCGCGCGTCATATCGTCGGCCCGCTCGGCCAGCTGCACCTGGTAACGGCAGCGCGCCAGACGAAGGCTCGCGGTCTCGAACGTGGATAGGCGGCCGAGGGCCGCGAGGAAGTCCGCGCGCAGGCGGATCGACTCGTCGCTGCTCGGCAACGCGCGCGAACGGCGGTAGGTGCGCGCCCGGAGCTTGGCTTGCACGGAGAGCTCGCGATGACGCTCATCGAGGCGCTTGCGAAAGCGCTCGCCGCCGACCGCGATCGTCGACCAGACAACTGGTGCTCGTGGTGGCATCTCGCTCGCGATTATCCTGCCGGCGATGCCGTGTTCAAGACTTTCTCGCGAGCCGGGGAGATGAGATAATGAACGACAGCGCACTCATCAACGACCTCCTCACGAGCGGGCGCACGATCGCCGTCGTCGGGTATTCCAGCGATCCCACACGACCGAGCAACTCCGTATCGCGCTACCTGCGAGGCCAGGGGTTCCGGATCGTTCCGGTGAACCCAAAACTGCGCGGCGCGGTCATCGACGGCGAGCAGTCCTACGAGCACCTCGTCGACATCCCGGCTGCAACGCGCATCGACTTCGCCGACATCTTCAGGCGCGGCGACTTCCTCGATGCGGTGGTGGACGACGCGATCGCCGCGAACATCCCAGCGATCTGGTTCCAGCTCGACCTCGGCAACGTCGAGGCGGCCGAGCGCGCAGAGGCTGAGGGGCTCGGGGTCGTCTGGGATCGCTGCACGGCGATCGAGCACCGGAGACTGCGCGCCGGCTAGCGCGTACGCCTGGTGAGCCGAATCTCCTTTGAGACGTCCTCGCCCGCGGCGACGCGGGACCAGAACGGATCGAGCTCGAAATGCGAGTTCACCTGGCGCAGGGCACTGATGAACGGCGCGAAGTTGCGCAGCCGGTACGGCTTTGTATTCACCTTGACGGTGGAGTCGCGCCCGCGCGCGACGAAGAACGGCGCCGAGACGCCAGAATGGGCGCCCGGATAACGCTTCGCGTCGATCCGGTGCAGCGATCCGATGGCCACCCGCTCCTCGTGGAGTCCGAAATTGGTTCGGAACACCACCGCGTCGCCCTCGATGGTCAGCGCCGTGAAGTACGCCTGGTTCACGACGATGAGGATGTTGACGGCGAGGAGGAGCAGTCCGATCGCGATCATCGCGGGATCGCCGGCGGTGGCGCCGAAGACGAGGACCGCGAGCGCGGCGAGCGGGAAGAAGGTGAACGTGGGCCAGAGCAGCGCGAGATCGGGGCGGATCGCACTCATGCGACGAGTCTATGTCGCGGTCAGACCGCTTCGATCGCCAACCGGCGCTCCACCTCCGCGAGCGCGGCACGGATGCGCGGATCATCGTCGTCGGCAAGGCGTGCGGCGTAGAACTCGCGCAGCTGTCGCAGCCCGTCCCGGATCAAGAGGGGCACGTAGCCGAGATCGGCCGTCTGGCTGGCGATGCGGAACTCGAGCTCGGCGGCGCGGTAGCAGTTGCGACACACGAAGACCGGCCGCTCGACACCGTTATCGAGGACGCGCGTCGGATGCGCGTCGGCGCTGATGTCCTCCGCACGGCAGCGCGGACACCGGAAAAGGCTCATCGGCCGTAGAATGACCTCTCTGGCCCAGGTGGTGTAACGGCAGCCACGCGAGTTCGAGGGGCTCGTGTCCGAAAGGACGTGCGGGTTCAAGTCCCGCCCTGGGCACAGGCGCCGCGCGATCTAGATCTTCACCCTCGCCCACGCACCGCTCCTGAATCGCAGCGCGAGCAGCGCCGCGCGCACGAAGTAGTCGATCGTCACGCCGAGCCAGATGCCGGTGAGGCCGAGCCCGAAGACGAACGCGAACAGGTACGCGAGCGGAAGCCGCACGACGAACCAGTTCACGAGCGACACCACGAGCGGATAGCGCGTGTCACCGGCGCCGCGCAGCGCGCCACCGAGCGCGAAGATGAGAGCCTGCGCGGGTTGACCGATCCCGACGACGGCGAGAGCGCCGATGCCGGCCATCACCACCGCACCCGAGACGGTGAAGATCCCGAGCAGCAGGCTCGGGATCACCAGGAACGTGAGTCCCGCCGCGGTCGCCCACACGAGCGCCATGCCCGCCGCGGCCCACCCGGCGCGGCGCGCGCGCTCGGGGTCGCCCATGCCGAGCGCTTGCCCGACGAGCGCGCTCGCGGCCGCGGAGAACCCGATGCACGGGAAGAACGAGAACGTCTCGATCTGGCCGATGATCTGATGCGCGGCGACGTCCACGGTGCTGAGGCGGAAGACCAGTCCCGATAGCGCGAGGATGCCGAAGCTGAAGGTCGCGCTCTCGAGTCCCGACGGCAGGCTGATCGCGAACAGCGTCCGCGAGGTCTGTCTGGAGATCCGCCACGGGCCGCCCGCGATGCTGAGGCCCGCGACGCCGCGCCGGAGCAGGAACACGACGACCATCACGTTGACGATCCAGACCAGCGACGACGCGTACGCGGACCCCATCGGGCCGATGCCCAGCACATCGATGAACAGGTATGCCAGCGCCACCGCCACGACGACGCTGGCGAGCGCCAGGAACATCGGCGTCCGCGTATCGCCGGCCGCGCGCATCGCCGACGTGCCGATGAGCGCCACGGTCGATGCGCCGCTGGTGGCGCCGATGACCGCGAGGAACGGCGCGCCGATCGCGACGACGTCGTCGGCGGCGCCGAGAAGCCGCAGCAGCGGTGCGGCGAACACGACGAACCCGATCCCGAACAGCACACCGGCGAGCGCACCGAGGATCAGTGACTGCCGCGTCGCGTCCGCCGCCTCCGCCGGACGGCCCTCGCCCATGCGGCGGCTGACCACCGCCACGGTCCCGATCGCGAGCGCGCGCCACACCGGAAAGAGCAGAAAGAGGAACTGGCCCGCCGCCCCGACCGCCGCGGTCGCCGTCGCGCCGAGGTGACCGACGAACGCGAACACCGCCGCCGTGCCGAGCGCTGAGACCGACTGTTCGACGATGCCTGGCCACGCCAGCTCAAGTGCGGCGCGGCCCGGTGAAAGGCGCGCGAGCTCGGCCGCTCGCGCGCTCGGAACCGGTGTCTCTTCTCCCTCGACCTCCTCGGCCTGCTGGATGGTCACGCCGTGACGAGCACGCCCTGGCCTTCGATCACCTCTCCGATCCGCACCGCCGAAACATCGTGCGTCTCGCGCGCGCGGTCCCACGCGCCGGCGTGCGATGCGGGGACACCGACGAGCAATCCACCAGACGTTTGGGGATCGAGCATCAACGTGCGCAGGTCGTCGTCGACACCGTCGAAACGAACGCGCTCCTCCGCGAGGAAGTAAGCGCGGTTGCGCTCCAGTCCGCCGAAGCTCGCGCCGGACGCGTGCGCGCGCGCGCCGGGCAGGAGCGGGACCAGCCCGGCGCGGATGCGGACGCCAACGCGTGACTGCTCGGCCATCTCGTGGGCGTGACCGGCGAGCGCGAAGCCCGTCACATCGGTCGCCGCATGCAGGCCCGCCTCGACCGCCGCGCGCGCCGCGCCGCGGTTCAGCGTCGACATCGACGCGACCGTCGACGCGAGATCCTCCGGCGCGAGCTTTCCGTTCTTGTGCGCGGTCGTGAGGACGCCGGTGCCGATCGCCTTGGTGAGCCAGAGCGCGTCGCCGACGCGCAGCGCGTTCTTGCGCAGGATGCGTTCGGGATGCACGCGCCCGGTCACGGCGAGTCCGTATTTCGGCTCGCGGTCGATCACGGTGTGTCCTCCGGCGACGACGCCGCCCGCTTCGCGCACCTTGTCGACGCCGCCGCGGAAGAGCTCCTCGAGCTGCCCGAGCGAGAGGTCCTCGGGCCACGCCGCGATCTGCAGCGCGAAGAGGACCTCGCCACCCATCGCGAAGACGTCCGACATCGCGTTCGCGGCACCGATCGCACCCGACGCGTACGCGTCATCGACGATCGGCGGGAAGAAATCGAGCGTCTCCACGATCGCGGTGTCGGGCGCGACGAGATACACCGCCGCGTCGTCGCTCGGCTTCAGGCCGACGAGCAGCTCGGCGGGACTCGGCTGTTGCTGCAAGGGGCGCAGGACCTGCGCCAGTGGGCCGGGGCCCAGCTTCGCGCCTCAGCCCGCGCAGGTCGCGAGGGTCGTGAGGCGAACCTCTTCGCGTGTGAACACGCCCGTCAGTCTAGGTAGGACGGGCGAGCGAGACGGGCACGTGGTTCGTCGCCGATTCGTAGAGCGCTTCGAGCACCCGCGCCTGTCCGACAGCGTCCTTGCGGCCGAGGAGCAGC
>JBDUCG010000191.1:0-4278 GCA_040003565.1 Chloroflexota bacterium
TGCAGGCTCGTGTCGACGACGATCCGCGCCGCGCGGAAGATCGTGGCCTCGTACTGGTAGAGCAGGTGCTTCGGATCGGTGAAGAAGCCCTGCTCGCGCATCACGCGCTCGGCATACAGGGCCCAGCCCTCGCTGAAGTACGGCGTGCCGAAGATGCGCCGCACGTGCGACGGGTTGGACTTCGCCATGACGAGGTGCCAGTGGTGACCCGGATACGCCTCGTGTACCGCCGTCGTCGGGATGCCGGCGCTGCAGTTCCCTTCGAGGCGCTTCTGCACTTCCTCGGGCGGGGTCCCGTCGGGCGGGTAGGGGACAAAGAAGTGTCCGTGCAGCGTGTCGCGGAACGCGGGCGGTCGCTGATACGAGGCGACCGCGAGCACCGGGCGCTGGAACGGCGGCGACGGCTCGACCGTGCATTCCTCGCCCAGCGGCAGCGTCACGAGCTGCGTGTCGCGGAGGAACGAACGAGCGCGCTCGGTCCAGTCGGCGTACTCGTCGCGCATCGCGTCCGGCGTCGGAGCGTGGATCTTGTTCAGCCGATCGCATGTCTTCGCCCAATCGCCCGAGCCGTCGATCTCCGTCGCGATGCGGTTCGCCTCGGTCGAGAGGAGCGCGTGCTGCTCCCGGCCGCGCTCGCGCAGCTCGGCCGCGCCGAACGGCAGGAGCTCCTTGTCGCGCAGCAGCGCGCTGTACATCTCCTCGCCGATCGCCCAGTCGCCCTTCGCGCGCTCCTTGTTCGACTCGAGGTACGTGGCGAACTCGTCGAACGCTTTCGCGGCTTTCGCGCCTGCATCGGTGAGACGCTGCTTCGACGACGGGTCCTTGACCTCCGCCGGCACCAGCTCGCGCGCGTAGCGCGCCGCCGCCTTCGCCTGTCCGATCGCGCGCTCGGCGTAGACGCGCGGCGTCCGCGAGAAGTCGAGGTTCGCGAACCCGTCCTTGATGTTGGTCGGGACGCCCTCGAGCCGCTTCACCGCCGCCTCCGCGAGCTCGCGCTCGGGTCGCAGTCGATGGAGGAACAGCGAGAACACGCCGTTCAGCCCGGGGTTGAGGTAGTAATTGGGTTGGCGCTTCCACATCTCGAGCGGCTGGTAGAGCTCGCGGCCGCGTAGCACCGAGATCAGAAGATCGCGGTCGATGCGCTCGGCGGGCGCCAGGCCGTCATCCGCCACGGCCCGGAACTTCCGCAGCCACTCGAGGTCGGAGGCGCGGCGCCGCTCGTACGCGGCCGCGCTGGTGTCGTCGAGGCGCTCGTCGTATTCGGTGAGGCCCAGGCTGGACGCCAGGGTCGGAGAGTCCTCGTACTCCTCTTTCAGGAACGAATCGACGAGCGAAGCGAACGCCGACGGCACCATCGCACCTCCACGAGAATTGGCTGGAGACATAAGCGTGAGCCTCGAGGAATACCAGCGCAAACGCGACTTCAAGCGGACGCCCGAGCCGAAAGGCCAGCGCCCGAAGACCGACCCTACCCGCCGCTATGTCGTGCACCGGCACCACGCGACGCGGCTTCACTGGGACGTGCGTCTCGAGATGCGCGGCATCCTCGCGTCGTGGGCGGTGCCGCAGGGACCGCCCCTCGAGGGCGGCAAACGCCGGCTCGCGGTGCACACCGAGGACCACCCGATCGAGTACCTCGACTTCTCTGGCGTCATCCCCGACGGCTACGGCGCGGGCTCGATGACGATCTGGGATCAGGGCACCTACGACCTGATCAAGGACAGCGAGAACGAGTACAAGGTCGCGTTCCACGGCAAGCGCCTCGAGGGCGAGTGGGTCCTGGTGAAGACGAAGCAGAACGAGGGACGCGACTGGCTGATGATCAAGCACGGTCCGGTCGTCAAGGACCATCCGCTCGACGCGAAGATCGAGCCGATGCTCGCGATCACGGCGGACGACGCCTTCGACTCGCCCGATTTCGCGTTCGAGCCGAAGTGGGACGGCGTGCGCACGCTCGCGTTCGTCGACGGCGGTGTCGTGCGCCTGCAGACGCGCAATCTGCTCGACTGCACGTCGCAGTACCCCGAGGCGCATCAGATCGCCGAGGCGAACACCGGCGGTTACCAGGCGATCTTCGACGGCGAGGTCGTCGCGCTCGACGAGCGCGGAGCGCCCTCGTTCCAGCGCTTGCAGCCACGCATGCATGTCCGGGACGAATCGGCGGTGCGCAAGCTCCGGCGTACGACGCCGGTGATCTACGAGGTCTTCGATCTGCTGTGGCTCGACGGCAAAGACCTTGGGAAGAGTCCGCTGCGCGAGCGGCAGCGGCTGCTCGACGACGTCCTCACGCCGATGGGCGCGATACGACGCTCGGAGCAATTCATCGGGACCGGTAACGCGCTCTTCGCGGCCGCGAAGGAGCAGGGGATCGAGGGCATCGTCGCCAAGCGCCTCGACTCGCCGTACGTGCGTGGGCGCTCCGCCGCGTGGGTGAAGATCAAAGCGTTCCGCACGATGGAGTGCGTCATCGGCGGCTGGACCGAGGGCGAGGGTGGCCGGTCGAAAGCGCTCGGCGCGCTGCTGCTCGGCATCTACCGCGACGGCAAGCTCATCCCGGTAGGTCACGTCGGTTCGGGCTTCGACGAACGCACGCTCAAGGAGCTCCTCGCCACGCTCAAAGAGCGCGAGTCTCCGACGCTGCCCTTCGCGACGGAGCCGCGCGTGAACGCGCCGGCGCACTGGTGCCTGCCCGAGCTCGTGTGCGAGGTGCAGTACGTCGAGATGACGCGCGAGGGAACGCTGCGCCATCCGAGCTACCGCGGTCTGCGCGCCGACATCAGCCCCGAGGAGTGCACCGGGGAGGAGCGCCGCGAGTCGACGAAGAACGCGCTGCGCGAGGCTGCCCGTGCCTCGCAGAGCGGCAACGGTGCCGCTGCAAGTACGCCAAAAGTCCGTGTGCCCTCGGTCCTGCACGTCGACGGTCATGACATCCGCCTCACGAACCTCGAGAAGGTCCTGTTCCCGGAGGACGGCTACACGAAGGCCGACCTCATCCGTTACTACACGGAGGTCTCGCCGTTCCTCATTCCGGCGATCAGGGATCGCCCCCTGACGATGAAGGTGATGCCCGACGGCATCGCGGGTCCGTTCTTCTATCAGAAGGACAAGCCCGAGTTCACACCGAAGTGGGTCCAGACCTGGGTCGACAAGACGGCCGACCGCGAGGGCGGCATCGACTACGTCCTCGGCAACGATCTCGCGACGCTGGTCTGGCTCGCCAACTACACCGCGATCGAGATACATCCGTGGCTGTCGCGCGTGGACGATCCCGATCATCCCGACATCGCGATCATCGACCTCGACCCGCAGACCGGCGCCACGTGGGACGACGTCAAAGAAGCCGCGGGCATCGTGCACGAGCTGCTCGACGCGATGGACCTCCAGGGATTCCCGAAGACCACCGGGTCGCGCGGTATCCACATCTGGGTGCCCATCGCGCGGAAGTACACCTTCGAAGAATCGCGCGGCTTCGTCCTCGAGCTCGGGAAGGCGGCGCGCGAGCGCGCGCCGAAGCTGATCACGGTCGAGGTCGTGAAGGACCGCCGCCGCGGGATCTACATCGACTTCCTGCAGAACGTCGGCGGCAAGACCACCGCCGGCCCGTACAGCGTCCGCCCGATCCGGCGCGCTCCCGTGTCCGCTCCGCTGCGCTGGGACGAGATCGGCGCGCTTGGGCGGCCCGACGCGTTCACGATGGCGAACATGAGCGCGCGTCTGGCCGCGGTCGGCGATCTCCTCGCGCCAGCGCATGATCTGGCCCAGAAGCTGCCCAAAGTCCGCGCGAAGTCCCGTTGACGCGCGCCGCGGTGCTCGCGCCGGGATATGGCGGCACCGCTGAGCAGCCGATCCTGCGCGCCCTCGCGCGGAAGCTTGCGACGTACGACATCGCGACGACCGCCGTCACCTTCCGCACGAGCGGAAAGCGGCCGAGCCGCGAGTACGCATCGGAGCTCGCCGATCTGCGCGCCGCGCGCGACGCGCTGCGCGCCGAACATGACCTGGTCGCCCTGGTGGGTCGCAGCTTCGGCGGACGCATGTGCGCGTTCCTCGCCGCAGTGGAGCCTCCGGACGCTCTCGCCATCCTCGGCCATCCGATCTCTCCACCAGACCGTCCGCGGCCCGCGGACGAAGAGGCGCTGCAGGGGATGCGTTGTCCGACCCTGGTGGTGCAGGGGCAGCGGGACGAACTGGGCCCGCTCGCGGTCCTCCAGCGCATCGCCCTGGTCAATCCGCTCATCGACCTCGCGGTGATCGAAGGCGCGGGCCACGACTTCGGCG
>JBDUCG010000192.1:0-4266 GCA_040003565.1 Chloroflexota bacterium
ATCCCGCGCTGATGCGCGTCGCTAGGTGACGCTCGCGACCGCGCCGGTCGCTAGCTGCTGACGCTCGCGACCGCGCGGTCCGCGAGCTCGTCCGCGAGCGCCGCAGGCGTGAGCCGTCCACGCGGGCGATACCACTCGTACGTCCAGTTACACATGCCGATGATCGCGAGCGCGGCGATCTTCGGGTCCGTCACCGACAGCTCGCGCCGCTTGATCCCCTCGCTGATGACGTCCTCGAACAGCCGGCGCATCGCCCGGCGCCGCGCCCGCACGCGCGCCAGCTCCGGCGCGGGGAGCGAGCGCCACTCGCGCAGGTAGATGCCGACGGCGTCGAGGTTAGCCGTGACCGACATGACGTAGACGCGCACCATGTCGCGCAGCCGGTCCGTCGCGGTGCCGCTACGCGCCGCGATCGACTCGAGCTCGACGATGGTGTCGCCGAGCGATCCCTCGAACAGGCGTGCGAGGAGCTGCTCCTTCGAGCGGATGTAGTGGTAGAGGCTGCCCTTGAGCAGCCCGACCGCCTCCGCGATGTCCTGCACGCTCGTCCCGTGATAGCCCTTCTCGCGGAAGATGCGCGCGGCCGCGGTGAGGATCTCGCCCTCGCGGCTGGAGTCGCGCTTCGGTGCGGAGCGGGAGGTCGTGGTCATCGGAGGTTCGCGACGGCCGTCTGCGCGGCTCGGAACGTCATCGCTTGGCCGCGCTCCGATCGCGCTCGTACTCCGCGATGCGGTCGAACACTCCGCCGTCGCCGGCGCTGATCTCCTTGGCGTTGCGCTGCGCGACGAGCTTCGCGCGGCGCGCGGCGCGCGCGAACAGCGGTGCACGCTCCGGTATGCGCTTCGCCTGCTCCCCGAGCACGCGCGCGACGTGCACGTGCGCGAGCGTCTCGGTGATGCGCTCGGCGTTCAGCATGAACGGCTGCAGCTCTTCGTCGCTCGGCTGACGGCCGCCGCGCAGCAGTCCAACGCCGCCCCTCCGCGCGAGACCGGTGGTGAGCCCGCGCAGCGTCCACACCAGTGATGACCGCGCCGCCGCGAAGTCGCGACCGGCCTCGCCGTCGAACTTTGCGGCTGCGAGGGTCGCGCTCGGTCCGCCCGACAGCAGGCTCTGCGGCTTGCGCAGCAGCGAGCGCATGAGGTCGCGGACGGCCATGAGCGACTGGATCTGCGAGGTGCCCTCATAGATAGGAGTGATGAGCGCGTCACGCATGTGGCGCTCGACGTCGTACTCGGTCACGACGCCGTACCCGCCGAAGATCTGCAGCGCGCGGCGGCAGGTGTGGATCGCCTCCTCCGAGCCGTACCACTTCACCAGCGGCGTGAGCTCGCGCAGGCGCCACAGCGTTCCCTCATCCGCGCCGTGCATCACGGCGTCCTGCAGCCCCGCGGCCTCGGCGATGAGCGCGCGCAGCCCGGCGACCGTCGTCTCCATCTCTAGCAGCATCTCGGCGATCATCGGGTGCTCGCGGATCGGCTTGTCCATCTGCACGCGCCGCGCGGCGTAGTCCTGCGCGGCGACGAGCGCGGCCTGCGCGATGCCCAGACCCTGGATGCCGACGCCGATGCGCGACTCGTTCATGAAGCGCGTGATGCCGCGCCAACCCTGGCCGATCTCGCCCAGCGGCATCGCGCGCGTTCCTTCGAACACCAGCGAGCAGGTGGGTGAGCCGCGGATCGTGAACTTGTGCTCGGCGCGCTCGACCTTGTAGTTGTCGCGCCCCTCGACCATGCGGTCGGAGATGAAGAGGCTCAGTCCCTCGAGGCCCTTCGATCCCTTGGCGCTCCGCGCGAGGACGATCACGAAGTCGCCGTTGCCGGCGCTGATGAACTGCTTGCGGCCGTCGACGAACCAGCACCCGTCGCGCAGCGTCGCGGTCGTCGAGAGGTTGCCGACGTCGGAGCCGGCCTCGGGCTCGGTCATCGCGACGGCGCCGCTGATCTCGCCGCGCGCCAGCGGCGGCAGGTAATGCTCCTTCTGCTCGTCGCTGCCGTCGCGGAAGATCATCGCGGCGGGCGCGGTGTACGCGATGCCGTTCTGGATCATCGTGCTGGCGCACGCGCGCGCGAGCATCTCGATCACGAATGCGGTGACCGTGAATGGAAGCCCGCTGCCACCGTGCTCTTTGGGGAACGACAGGCCGATGAGACCGAGCTCCGCGAGTCCTTTGATGTTCGCCTGCAGCGGCGCGCTGATGGTGACCTTGCCGTTGTCGCGGATCACGCCGAGCTCGTCGACCTGCCGCGCGCGACTGGCGACCTCGCTGCCGATGTACTCGCCCGCGACCGACAGCACCTCGCGCCAGGTGGACACCGTCTCAGCGACATCGGCGTCCTTGCCCTCGGTGAGCGGGACGATCTCGTCCCAGCGCACGACGCGATCGAACGTCGTGAGGAGGTCGGGGTTCTCGAGGAAGTAGTTAGGCATAGAAGCGCCTCCCCTGCATGAGCGACTTGGACGGCGTGTAGCGCTCGCCGAAGCGCGCGGCGAGACGCCGCAGGTCGTCGCGCAGCACCGTGCCCTCGGTGTCGGCCCAGCGGAACGGTCCGCCAAGGAACGGCGGGAAGCCGACGCCCATCACCGCGCCGAGATCGCCTTCCGCCGGCGAGCGGATCACGCCTTCGTCGAGGCAGCGCGCCGCCTCGTTCACGAACAGCAGCGTGAGCCGCCGCGCGGTCTCCGCCCCGTGCCACTCCGCGCCGGGCGTGGTCCCGATGAGCGAGTAGACGTCCGTATTTGGTGTGCGTTTCTTGCCGTCGTAGCGGTAGAAGCCCTTCCCGCCGCGCTTGCCCTGCATGCCCGCGTCGGTCAGGCGCTGCACCGCGCTCGGGCCGCTGGTGATCCCGCGCGCCGCGGCGACGGTCTCGCCGACGTGCCGCGCGACGGTGAGGCCGACCTCGTCGGTGAGCGCAAGCGGGCCGATCGGCCAGCCGAAAGCGGTCATCGCGCCGTCCACCTGCTCGATGCGCGCGCCCTCTTCGAGCAGCAGCATCGCCTCGGCGAGCATGAAGCCGAGCACGCGCGTGGTGTAGAAGCCGGGCGTGTCGCGCACGACGATCGCGGTCTTGCCCATGGCCTGGGCCTCCGCGACGACTGTCGCGAGCGCCTTCGGATCGGCCTTGTCGGGCTGCACGACCTCCACCAGCGGCATCCGGTGCACCGGGGAGAAGAAGTGCATGCCGACGATGCGCTCGGGGTGCATCGCGTTCTTCGCGATGTCGGCGATGGGGAGCGCCGAGGTGTTCGTCGCGATGACCGTCTCGCTCCCCACGATGTCCTCGAGCTCCTTGATCACGTTGCGCTTCACCGCGATGTCCTCGAACACGGCCTCGATGACCAGGTCGGCGCGCCGGAAGCCGCTGTAGTCGGTCGTGCCGGAGACGCGGGAGATGACCCGCGCGCTCTCGCGGCGCTCGATGACGCGCTTGCGCGCGGCGTCGGTGGTGAGCTTGCGCACCGCGTCGAGCCCGCGCGCCACGGCCTTGGTGTCGACGTCGCGCATACGGACGGTCGCGCCGCCGATCGCGGCGGACTGCGCGATGCCCGAGCCCATCAGGCCCGCGCCGACTACGGCGATGTCCAGCGGCGCCTCGCCGCGCGGTAGCCCCTCGAAGGCCGCGCGCCGCTGCGCCAGACCGAGCACGAACAGCGCGATGAGATTGCGCGAGACGTCGCTGGTCGCGAGCTCGCCGAAGAGACGCGCCTCGGCCTCGAGGCCCGCTTCCATCCCGCCGGCGAGACCGGTCTCGATGGCCTCGAGCGCTTTGAATGGCGCCGGGTAGTGGCCCTTCGTCTCCTTCGATGCGGCATCGCGCGCCCGCCGGAGCGCGTAGTTCCGGAGCGGCGAGAACCACGTCGCAGCGCGGTCGACGAGCGACGCGCCGCCCTGGACCTTGCGCTTGCCGCCCTTCTTCGCGCGATCGATCGCGGCGCGCTCGAGCGCAGCGGGATGTACGACCTCGTCGACCAGACCGGCGCGCAGCGCGCGGCGCGCGTTGCTACGGCGCGCGTTCAGGATCTGATCGAGCGCGCGCGGCAGGCCGATGAGGCGCGGCAGGCGCTGCGTGCCGCCGGCGGCGGGAAGCAGGCCGAGCGAGATCTCCGGGAGGCCGACGCGCACGCTCGGCGCGTCGGCGGCGATCCGCCAGTCACACGCGAGCGCGAGCTCGTATCCGCCACCGAGCGCGCTGCCGTTGATGGCCGCGACGGTGGGGAAGGGGAGCGCGGCGAGCTCGTTGAAGATGCGCTGGATCTCGCGGCTCGCCT
>JBDUCG010000193.1:0-4236 GCA_040003565.1 Chloroflexota bacterium
GGCTCCGAGGTGGCGCGGCGTGCCGCCGGTTTCGAGATGAAGGTGATCGCGCACGATCCGTTCGCGACCGAGGCGAGCGCGCGCGCCGCGGGGGCGAAGCTGGTCGAGCTGGATGAGGTGCTGCGGTCCGCGGACGTCATCTCGCTGCACACACCGCTCACCGAGAAGACGCGCAACCTCATCAGCGCCGACGCGCTGAGGAAGATGAAGCCGTCGGCGGTCATCGTGAACTGCGCCCGGGGCGAGATCGTCGATCTCGGCGCGCTCGCGGCCGCGCTCGAGGCGGGCACGATCGCCGGCGCCGCACTCGACGTGTATCCCAGCGAGCCGCTCCCAGCCGACTCCCCCATCCGCAGCGCGCCGCGCACCGTGCTCACGCCGCACATCGCCGGCTCGACGACCGAGGCACAGGTGAACGTCGCCGTCGATGTCGTGCATCAGATCCTCGACGTGCTCGACGGCCATCCCGCGCGCTTCGCGGTGAACGCGCCGCGTCCGCCGGCCGACGAGGCGGGTGGCAGCGCGTGGCTCCGCCTGGGCGAGCGCCTAGGCGCGCTGGTGGCGCAGCTACTCGACGAGCGGCCCGCGAAGCTGCAGCTCGCGTACGCCGGCAAGCTGCTAGAGCTCGACGCCGAGCCGCTGCGCGCGGCGGTGGTGAAGGGCCTGCTCGAGACGTTCAGCGCCGAGCGCGTGAATCTCGTCAACGCGCTCGCCATCGCGCGCTCGCGCGGCCTGGTGATCGAGGAGCGCCGCGACACCGAGGCGGCTCGGTACAGCGCGCTCCTGACGGTTCGCGTCGGAAGCACCGAGGTCGCTGGGACGCTGGTGCAGGGCGAGCCGCGCATCGTGAACATCGACGGCTTCTGGGTCGACGTCCCGGTCGAGGGCCATCTCCTCCTCACCAAGCACCAGGACAAGCCGGGCCTCGTCGGTCGCGTGGGTACGCTGCTCGGCGAGCACGACGTGAACATCTCGTCGATGCAGGTCGGACGACTTCACCCCCGCGGCGAAGCGCTGATGATCCTGACTCTCGACGATCCGGTCCCCGACGAGGTCCGCGCGCGCATCAGTGCGTTCGCCGACGTCGATCGCGTACGGACCGCCCGGCTGGGGGTCTCGGGCTAGCATCGCCAGCGGCTTGGATCAACGCCTCGAACTCTCGATCGTCATGCCGTGCCTCAACGAGGCCGTGACGGTCGCCGACTGTGTGAAGCAGGCGCGCGACGCGCTCGCGAAGTACGGGATCAACGGCGAGGTCATCGTCGCCGACAACGGCAGCACCGACGGATCGCGCGAGCTGGCGGCCGCCGCCGGCGCGCGCGTCGTGCCCGTGCCGGTGCGCGGCTACGGGAGCGCGCTGCTCGCGGGCATCGCGTCTTCACGCGGCGAGTACGTCGTGATGGGCGACGCGGACGGCTCTTACGATTTCTTCGCGATCGATCGCTTCCTCGCGAAGCTGCGCGAGGGCTACGACCTGGTGATGGGCAACCGTTTCAAGGGCGGTGTCTCCGAGGGCGCGATGCCCTTCCTGCACAAGTGGCTCGGGAATCCGGTGCTCTCGTTCCTCGGTCGGCTGTTCTTCAGCAGCGACGTCGGCGATTTCCATTCCGGGCTCCGCGGCTTCCGCCGGTCGCCGATCCTCGCGCTCGACCTGCGTACCACCGGCATGGAGTTCGCATCGGAGATGGTCGTCAAGGCGGCGGTGCAGGGGCTGCGCATCACCGAGGTGCCAGTCACGCTCGGCCCCGACAAGCGCGGCCGGCCACCGCACCTGCGCACCTGGCGCGACGGCTGGCGTCACCTGCGCTTTCTGCTGCTGTACAGCCCGCGCTGGCTCTTCCTCTACCCGGGGGCGTTGCTCATGGCGGTCGGCGCACTCGTCGGCCTCTGGCTGCTGCCGGGCGAGCGCGCGATCGGGTCGGTCCGGCTCGACGTGCACACGCTCGTCTACGCGGCAGCGGCGGTCGTGCTCGGCTTCCAGGCGGTGATCTTCGCGCTCTTCACCAAGACGTTCGCGATCAGCGAAGGACTGCTGCCGGAGGATCCGCGCCTGACTCGGCTCTACCGGTACGTGACGCTCGAGACGGGGATCGTTGCCGCGATCGTCCTCGTCATCGTCGGCCTCGCGCTAGGCGCGACCGCGGTCGGCATCTGGCAGACGCAGGGCTTCGGTCCCATCGTCGACGTGCCGCGCACCCTGCGCGTCGTGATCGTGTCCTCGCTCGCGATCACCCTCGGCGTGCAGACCCTTTTTGCGAGCTTCTTCCTGTCGGTCCTCGGCCTCAGCCGACGCTAACAGCGAGCGCGCGCAGCCGGGGCAGCAGCTTTGCTGCTCGCTCGACGCCGGAACGCAGGTCGCCGCCACCGAACGGAAACACGAGCAGCTCGGTGAAGCCGGCCCCGAGCGCGGTCTGCGCGATCCGCAGTGCGGCGTCTTCGTTCTCCGCGCGGATCTGGCTCGAGCGCCGGATGCTCGCGGGATCGCGACCCACGGCCGCGCAGTGCTCGTCGAGGATCTTCGTCAGCGCCAGCGTGTCCTCGGGCTTCGGCGCGTTCGAGTTCCACACGTCGGCGTGCTTCGCGACCACGCGGAGCGTGCGCTTCGGTCCCGAGCCGCCGATCCAGATCGGCGGATACGGTTTCTGGATCGGCTTCGGCTCGGCGATCGCGGCGTCGAGCTGATAGAAGCGACCCTTGAACGTCGCGCGCTCCTCGGTCCACAGGGCCTTCAGCACGCGACACGCTTCGTCGAGCATGCGGATGCGGTCTCCCGCACTCGGGAAGGGCAGGCCGTACATCGTGAACTCGGGCTCGTTCCACGCGGCACCGATGCCCATCTCGAGGCGTCCTGCGGAGAGGTGGTCGACCGTGACCGCGATCTTCGCGAGCAGGCCCGGGTGCCGGTAGAGGTTGCCGGTCACGTTCAGGCCGATGCGCGTGCGTTTGGTGTTCTCAGCGACCGCGCCGAGGATCGTCCACCCGTCGAAGATGAGCTTCGCCGGGTCGTTCCCGAGCGCGATGAGATGGTCGAAGGGCCAGATGTGATCGAAGCCAGCCTCATCGGCCATGCGCCAGGCTTCGCGCTGCGCCTCGATCGGGTGGACCTGCTGCGAGAGCTTGAGGCCGATGCGAAGTGGATGCGCCATCAGATCGAGGTTAGCGTGACTACGATTTGACCGTGCGCGCCGATGCCGAGCGCTGGCTGCGCTCGCTCCCCAAAGAGCTCGCGCCGCATCGCGAGGTGATCCTGGGTCTGATGCGCGAGGCCGAGCGCGACCCGGGCATCCGCATCCTCGTGGTCGGCTGCAGCATCGGCCGCGGCACGGCCGACGAGCTGTCGGACGTCGACGCGATGTACGCGGTCACGCCTGAGGCGATGCGCGACGCGGTGCGCGACAGCGCCGCAGTGGTGCGCCGCATCGGGGACGTGGTCGACATGCACCAGCAGATCATCGATCCCGCCGACCGCGACCTCGCGGCGTACCAGCACACGTTCGCCCAGTACGCGACCGGTGTACAGCTCGACCTCGTCGTCGCCGTCGCGCGCGAGCGCCAAGCGCCGCGGCCGGACTGGGTCGTTTTGTACGACCCTGATGGAAGGATCGCCGGCGAGGCCAAGGCCACCGCCGCGACGGAAGCGCAGGTCCGGGCCTGGATGCACGTCGCGCTCGTGCACCTCAGCGCCTGCGCGAAGTACCTCACGCGCGGCTCGCTGTGGGAGGCGAGCGCGCAGCTGGAGGCCGCGCGCGCCGAGCTCTGGCGTCTCTGGGCCGCCGCCGAACGCGTGCCCGACCCGCAGTACGGACTGACGGCGGTGCTCGACGCTCCCGACGCGCCGATGCCGGAGAACATCGAGGCGACCGTCGCGGGTCTCGACCGGCGCGCGCTTCGATCCGCCGCGATGAGCTGCGGCGAGCTGCTCGTATGGACGTGGCCGCGCGCGATCAGCACCGTGGCCACCGCCGACCTCGCGATGCCGCCGCTGGCGGAGTGGGTGCTGAAGCAGCTGAGGGACGTAGCGACCTAGTACAGTCGTCGTCCCATGGAAGCAGCACGTTTCGAGCGCAACGTCCGCACCGAGTCGAGCGAGATCTTCACGATCTACGGCGGCGCGCGCCGCATCGGTCGGGTGGACATCCATTACGGCCGCTTCGAGGTGCACGGCACGCTGCTCCTCGAGGTCGATCTCACCGACGACGAGCTGCAGCAGCTCATCGATCAGCTCGACGAGGAGCT
>JBDUCG010000194.1:0-4236 GCA_040003565.1 Chloroflexota bacterium
GAAGAGGACGCTCCAGCCGCGTTCGCGGTCGATCATGCGCAGCTCGTCGAATCGCGCGAACCGCGGCGCGCCGAGGTCCGTCCATGTCGTCCCGGCGTCGTCACTGCGGACCAGGGTGGTGAACGTGGTCGCGTAGATCGTTCTCGGGTCGAGGTACTGCACCGGTGGATTCACATCGAAGGCGGGCGCTTGGGAAGGGGATCCCTTCGCGGAGGCGGTGACCGCGGCCGTGGCGCTCGCTGAGGATGAGCTTGGCGTCGGCGTGGGCGTTGGCGTCGGTGTCGACACCGCGGGGCTGCACGCGCCGATGAACAGCGACGCCAGCGAGAGCGAGGCGACGAGGGCCTTCACGACCCCATGGTGCGTCACGGTGAACAATTAGGTCGTGGCAACGCCCGTCCCCGAGAAGCGCGCCGCCGAGCTGCGTGGGCGCATCGAGAAGGCGAACTACGAATATCACGTCCTCGACCAGCCAGTCATCGCTGACGAGGCGTACGACGCGCTCATGCGCGAGCTCGAGGGGCTCGAAGCCAAGCACCCCGAGCTGGTCACGCCGGACTCGCCGACGCAGCGGGTCGGCGCGCCGGCGTCGAGTCGCTTCGCGCCGGTGAAGCTCGGCCACCCGATGCTCTCGCTCGCGAAGGCGTTCGACGAGGCCGAGCTCCGCGCGTTCGACCAGCGCGTTCGAAAGGGGCTCGGCCGCGAGGGTGTCGGATACGTCTGTGAGCTGAAGATCGATGGTCTCGCGATCAACCTCACCTACGAGGACGGTCGATTCGTCCAGGGCGCGACCCGCGGCGACGGCTTCGTCGGCGAAGATGTCACCGCGAACCTGCGGACGATCAAGTCGATCCCGCTGACGCTCCGAGAGAAGGTCGCCGGCCGCATCGACGTCCGGGGCGAGGTATATCTCCCGACCGCGTCGTTCGAGGCGACGAACAAGGAGCGGATCGAGCGCGGCGAGCCGCCCTTCGCGAATCCGCGAAACGCGGCAGCGGGCGCCGTGCGGCAGCTCGATCCAAATGCGACCGCGAAACGCAATCTCGCCATGTGGTCGTACTCCGCGGCCGGGCTCGAAGTCTCCTCGCAGCGTCAGCTGCTCGAGCGGATGCGCGACCTCGGCGTCCGAACGAACCCACACTCGCGGCCGGCGAAGGACATCGACGAGGTGCTCGCCTTCGTCGCGGAGTGGAAGGACAAGCGGCACGAGCTGGACTACGGCACCGATGGGGTCGTCGTGAAGGTCGACCGCTTTGAGGATCAGGAGCGGCTCGGGTTCGTGTCGGGAAGTCCGAAGTGGGCGACCGCGTTCAAGTTCCCCGCAGAGCAGGCGACGACCACGATCGAGGACATCAAGGTGTACGTGGGACGCACCGGCGTGCTGACCCCGGTCGCGTGGCTCGCGCCGGTGCTCGTGGGCGGCACGAACGTGAAGCGCGCGACGCTGCACAACCTCGACGAGGTGCGGCGTCTCGACGTGCGTGTGGGCGACCGCGTGATCATCCAGCGCGCCGGCGATGTCATCCCCGAAGTCGTGCGCGTCGAGCATGACGCGCGCGCGAAGGCGAAGCTTTATCCGGAGTTCGCGATGCCGGAGCGCTGCCCCGAATGCGGCGGGGTCGTCGAGCACGCCGAAGGCGAGGTCGCTTACCGCTGTGGGAATCCCGAGTGCCCCGCGAAGACCGGCCAGCGCATCGGCCACTTCGTGGGTCGCGGTGGCTTCGACATCGAGGGCATGGGCTGGGCGCTGATCACGCAGCTCCAGGAGGCCGGCATCGTGACGAATCCGGCCGATGTCTTCTTCATCACGAAGGAGCAGCTGCTCGAGCTCGACCGCTTCGCCGAGAAGAGCGCGACCAACATCTACGAGCGCATCCAGAACGCGCGGCGCAGGCCGCTCGAGCGGATGCTGAATGCGCTGGGTATGCCGCATGTTGGGTGGACGACCGCGGACGATCTCGCGCAGTGGCTCATCGGGCGGCTTCCGAAAGATCCGTCGTTCGGTGACGTGCTGCGCGTGCTCCGCGAGACGAGCGCGGATGAGCTGCAGCAGATCAGCGGCGTCGGCGAGGTCGTCGCGCGCAGCATCAACGAGTACTTCCAGCGGCCGGAAGAGCAGCGATTCCTCGAGCGTCTCGGCGAAGCGGACCTGCGACCGGTGGTGCCCGCACCGCGCGCCGTCGCGGCGAGCGGTCCATTCACGGGCAAGACTGTCGTGTTCACCGGCACGCTCGAGCGGCGCTCGCGTGAAGAAGCGGAGGCGATCGTGCGCTCCCTCGGAGGCAAGACGACGAGTTCCGTCAGCGCGAAAACGGATCTGCTCGTCGCGGGACCCGGCGCGGGGACGAAGCTCGAAAAAGCACGTCAGCTCGGTGTCAAAGTGGTGGACGAGGCGACCTTCGACGGTATGCTTCGTTAGGCATTCAGGAAGGGGTTCAGCCGCACTTGTACCAACCGCAAACGCAAGCACGACCAGTGGCACCCGCGGCCGCCGCACCTGGGCTCCACCCGGAGATGCCGGTGATCCCGCTGCCACCCGAGCCGCAGACGATCGAGCAGACCGGACTCACGCTCGGCTTCCTCGCAGACCTCGCGCTGAAGACGCTGTACCTGCGCGGTCAGATGTCGATGGCCGACCTCGCGGGCGCGCTTGGTCTGGGCATCCAGGGCGTGACCGAAAAGATCATGGACTTCCTCAAGACCGAGCGGCTCGTCGAGATCCGCGGCGGCGCCGGCCTCTCGTCCGCCTCGTACCAGTTCGTGATCGTCGATCGCGGATCGGAGAAGGCGCAAGAAGCGCTGGCGCGTAGCCAGTACGTCGGCAAGGCGCCGGTCCCGCTCGCGACGTACATCGCCGCGGTGCAGCGTCAATCCATCTCGAACATCCACGTCACGCCGGAAGACCTCGCGCGCGCGTTCGCGCACATGGTCATCCCGCGCGAGACGCTCGCCCAGCTCGGGCCCGCCGTGAACTCGGGCAAGTCGATCTTCCTGTTCGGGCCCCCCGGCAACGGCAAGACCACGATCGCCGAGGTGCTCGTTTCGCTCCTCAGAGGCGAGGTCGTCCTCCCGTACGCCGTCGAGATCGACCAGCAGGTCATCAAGATCTTCGATCAGGTCTATCACCGGCCGGTCATGGAGCAGGCCGCGTCCGACCGGCTGCGCTTCGACCACCGCTGGATCATCAGCAAGCGTCCCATCGTCATGACCGGCGGCGAGCTCACGCTCGAAACGCTCGACCTCATCTACGACGAGACCTCGAAGTTCTACGAGGCGCCCTTCCAGATGAAAGCGAACGGCGGCATCTTCATGGTCGACGACTTCGGGCGGCAGCGCGTCTCGCCAAAGGACCTGCTGAACCGCTGGATCGTCCCGCTCGAGAAGCGCGTCGACTACCTCACGCTGCATACCGGCAAGAAGATCGAGATCCCCTTCGACATGCTCATCATCTTCTCGACGAACCTCGATCCCGCGGACCTCGTCGACGAGGCCTTCCTGCGCCGCATCCGCTACAAGATCGGCATCGAGGCGCCGACGGTCGCGCAGTACGAGGAGATCTTCAAGCGCATGTGCGCGCGCAAGAACATCGAGTACCGCGCCGAGTCGATGTCGCAGATCCTCGCGATCTATCGCACCAAGAACATCGGGCTGCGCTCGTGCCACCCGCGCGACATCATCGAGCAGCTCATCGACACGGCGCGCTTCCTCGGCCAGCCGCCCGCACTCACGTCGCAGCTCGTCGAGATGGCGTGCGAGTCGTACTTCGTCTCGCTCGACCCGACCGGCAACCCAAAGGACTGACCACCCGCCTGCCCCGTCGTAGATAGATGGGATTGGGCGCGCTCACCGACGGCCTCGCGCCGACGCCGCCGATGGGTTGGAACTCCTGGAATCGCTTCGGGCCGTTCGTGTCCGACCAGCTCGTCCGCGAGACCGCCGACGCGCTGATCGAGAGCGGCATGCGCGACGCCGGTTACCGCTACGTCGTCGTCGACGACGCGTGGGAGGGCAGCCTCCGCGGCGACGACGGGAACCTCGAGCCGAACCTCTGGCGCTTCCCCAGCATGCGCGGTCTCGCTGCACACCTGCATGACCGCCGGCTGCGATTCGGCCTGTACACCTGCGCGGGCGACCGCACGTGCCAGGGCTATCCGGGGAGCCGCGGCCACGAGTTCGCCGATGCGCGCCGCTTCGCCGAGTGGGGCGTCGACTTCATGAAGGTCGACTGGTGCCACA
>JBDUCG010000019.1:0-14365 GCA_040003565.1 Chloroflexota bacterium
GAGCGCGTCCAGCAGACGGTCCGCTTCGTCGTCGCGCAGGAAGGCGACGCGCGGCATGCGGAACGCACCGCGGCTGTACTGCGCGAGCTCGGAGCGGATGAGGAGCTCATCCTCGCCGGTCTGTTGCACGACCGCGGGAAGCCGGCGGATACGCGCCTCTGGCACCGCGTCACCGGCGTGATCCTCGGCCGCGTCGCTCCACGTGTCCGCGAGCGGATGGCGAACGGCGAGTCGACGTTCGCGCGATATCTCGACCATGCGCGACGCGGCGCGGCGCAGGCGCAGATCGAAGGCCGGTCCGCGCGCGTGGTGCGCCTCATCGCGCGTCACCATGAGCCGCCGCGCGACGCCGACGAACGTCTGCTCGCGCGCGCGGACCGCGAGGCGCTGCCCTGATGCTCGGCCCCGAGGGACCGCACGTGACCGTCGAGGGCTTCGACGGCCCGCTCGATCTCCTGCTCGAGCTCGTCGAGGAGAAGAAGCTCGACATCCTGACGGTGCGCCTTGGCGACCTCGCCGACGCCTACCTCGCGCGCGTCCGTGCGCTCGACGCGCTGCCCGCGGAGGAGGTCTCCGCATTCCTCGCGCTCGCGTCACGGCTCGTGCTCCTGAAGGCGCGGAGCCTCTTGCCCTCGCTGCTGCCGATCGCCGAGACCGAGACCGAGAGCGAGGAGGAGCTGCGCGCGCGGCTGCTCGAGTACGCCGTCGTGCGCGAGCGCGCGACGGCGCTCGGCGACCGCCTGCGCAGCGGTGAGCGAGGGTTCCACCGCGAAGGCGGCACACCCGAGCTGCCACCACGCGGTGGCGAGGTCCTCGCGCTCGCGGCGGCGTGGTCCAAGGTGCTCGCACTCGCGTCACGCCCGCGCGAGGAAGGCCTCGTCGCGCCGGGCGAGCGCTATTCGGTCGAGGAGCGCACGGCGGAGATCGAGGCCATCGTCGCCGAGCGCGAGCAGGTCACGTTCACCGAACTGCTCAGCACGGAGCCCACGTTGGGGTGGGCTGTCGTAACGTTCATCGCGCTGCTCGACCTCTACCGGCGCAGCGTCATCGACCTCGAGCAGAGCGAGCTCTTCGCGGACATCCTCATCAGGAGAAAGCAGGCGGCATGAGATCCGAGCTGGCCAACGCCGTCGAGAGCGTGCTGTTCGTGGCCGAGAAGCCCGTATCGCGGGCCGAGCTCGCGCGCGTCGTGGGCGCGACACCGAAGCAGACCGACACGGCGCTGGCGGAGCTCGCTGCGTCGTATCAGGGCACGGGGCTGCGGCTCGCGCACGACGGCGACGACTGGCAGCTGGTGACCGCACCCGAGCACGCGCAGCACGTCGCCACATATCTCGGAGCGGATCGCCTGCGGGTGTCGCCGGCCTCGCTCGAGACGCTCGCCATCGTCGCGTACCGGCAGCCGGTCACGCGCGCCGAGGTCGAAGCGATCCGCGGCGTGAACTGTGACCAGACGATCTACACGCTGATGCAGCGTCGCCTCATCGAAGAGCGGGGGCGGCGTGAGGCTCCGGGTCGGCCGATCCTCTACGGCACCACCTGGGAGTTCCTCGAGTGCTTCGGTCTTTCGAGCCTCGATGAGCTCCCGCGCGCGCTCACGCCGGAGGGCTTGGTGCCGGGCGGAGCGGGCGCTCCGGTCGGGGGCGGTCCGGCGTGATCCGTCTCCAGAAGGTGATGGCCGACCGCGGCGTCGCCTCGCGCCGCGCCGCTGAAGACCTCATCAGCGAGGGCCGCGTCCGTGTCGATGGCACGCTGATCACCGTTCTCGGCACGCGCGTCGCCGAGGACGCGCGCATCGAGGTCGACGGGCGGCCGGTCGCGGGCCAAGCCGCGCACCGCTACGTCCTGTTGAACAAGCCGATCGGGATCGTCTCCACCGCGCAGGACGAGCTAGGGCGGCGGACCGTGGTCGATCATGTCGGTGCCCGCGAGCGCCTGTATCCGGTCGGCCGTCTCGACACAGACTCAGAAGGACTGCTGCTTCTCACCAACGACGGCGCGTGGGCGGAGCGCGTCCTCCACCCGCGGTACGGCCACGACCGCGAATACGACGTGTCAGTCGAAGGCGACCTCACCGACGAGGCGCTCGCGCGCCTTCAGCGCGGGATCCCGCTCGAGGAAGGCATCGCGCGGGCCGTTCGCATCAGCGTGCGTTCACGCTCGCGCAGCCGGTCGCGTCTCGCGATGGTGCTGCGGACCGGATGGAAGCGCCAGGTGCGACGCATGTGCTCCGCGGTCGGTCTGAAGGTGACGCGGCTCGTTCGCGTGCGTATGGGTCCACTCGAGCTCGGCAAGCTGAAGCCGGGGGAATTCAGAGATCTGACAAAGAGAGAGATCGACGCGCTGACGATCGGAACACCAGCGGAGCCGACACCACACGCGACCCGGCTAGACAGCGCGCCAGCGACAGCGCCGCGAGTGACGCAGCGGAAAGTCGCACCGCTGAGGCACGCGGCACCACCGGCGGGAGGGGCACGACCGAGAGTGATCGCGCGACCGCTCGCGGGCGCCCGCCCGATCGCACCGCGACCGATCGCGCGACGGCCGATCGCGGCGGGAACGCTTGCGCGCCGACCCATCTCGCCGCGAGTGCCGACACGCGACGGGGTGACCTACGCCGCGCCGCGAGTGACACCTGGCAAGAGCGTGTGGGCGGCACGAGACGGCGGACGGACCGCGACATCGCGGGCCAGTGCGCCGCGGGAACGGCGGTTGAACGCGAGCGCCGCGTCGCGGGCTGGAGCGCCGCGGGTGACGCGGCGAGCGGAATTCTCGCGAGCGAGAGTGGAGGGGCCCCGCCGGCAGAGGTACGGCGAGAGAGCGGTGGAGGCGGGGAGGCCAACTCGCGAGCGAGGACCCCGAGCCGCGGCAGGACCCGCGGCGCGGCCGACAACACGATCCGCGACAGTTCCTAGGGCGCGCACCAAGGCGCGAACACGATGACGCCGCGGACGATCGCCATCGACGGACCCGCCGGCGCCGGTAAGTCCACGATCGGAGCGCTCGTCGCGGAGCGGCTCGGCTACCTCTTCCTCGACACCGGTGGCATGTATCGCGCGATCGCGCTCGCCGCGCTGAAGAAGGGCATCGACCCCGACGACTCCGAGCAGCTCGCGAAGCTCGCGCGCGACTCGCGCATCACGATCGGTCCGCCGACGGTGCGCGATGGGCGCGCATACACGGTCCTCCTCGACGGCGCCGATGTCACGTGGGACATCCGCTCGCCGGAAGTGGACCGCGTCGTGTCGCAAGTCGCGCGCGTCCCCGCCGTCCGCGAGACGATGGTCGAGCAGCAGCGCGAGCTCGCGCGACGCGGACGGGTCGTGATGGTCGGCCGCGATATCGGCACCGTGGTGCTGCCCGCTGCGGAGTGCAAGGTCTTCCTCACGGCATCGGCAGCCGAACGCGCCAAGCGACGTGAAGAAGAGCTGCGCTCGCGCGGACAGGTGCGGCCGCGTCAGGAGCTGCTGCAGGAGATCCTCCGGCGCGATCGAATGGACAGCGAGCGAAAGGTCGCGCCGCTGCGCACCGCCGACGATGCGGTCGTCGTGCAGACCGATGGGCTCTCGGTCGGCCAGGCACTCGACCAGGTCCTCGCGATCGTGACGCGTCCCGCGCAGCCGGCGTGATCTCCGACAAGGCCCCGGAGTGGCCCGTCGAGCGGCTCTGGCTGTGGCAGCTCATCTTCCCGCCGATCCGCGCGATCGTCATGGCGCTCCTCCGTGTCCGCGTCGAGGGCCGCGAGAACCTGCCGAGGAGCGGCCCGTACATCGTCGTGGCGAATCACATCAACTGGAAGGACCCACCGCTCATCTCGATCGCTTTGGGCCTGTCGGTGAGGTACATGGCGAAGATCCAGGCTTTCGGCTATCCGGTGCTCGGCTACTTCGTGCGCGCGACCGGCGCGTTCCCGGTGCGCCGCGGTGAGGGCGACCGGCGCGCGCTCGTGACCGCGCTGCGCGTCCTCGCCGGCGGTCAGATCCTCGGCTTCTTTGCTGAAGGTCATCGCAGCGAGAGCGGCGCGCTCCAGCGGGGCAAGCCGGGGATCGGATTCATCGCGTCGCGCGTTCCGGACGCCCCTTTGGTGCCGATCGGGATGATCGGGACCAACCAATCGCTATTGCGCCTCATGTTCGGCGGACACGCCGTCTTACGTGTGGGACGGCCCTTCCACCTCGCTGACCTCACCGAGGAAGAACGTCGCAACGAGCAAGCGGTGACCGATGCCGTGATGAGACGCATCGCAGCCCTGTTACCCGACGAAATGCGGGGTGTGTACCTCTAGAATCGATATCAATGGAAGTGCTGCTCGCGCGCGAGAACGGGTTCTGCTTCGGCGTCAAGAAGGCCGTTGAGCTGACTGAGGCCGCCGCCGAGACCGGCAAAACGGTCCACAACCTGGGCCAGGTCGTCCACAACCCCAAGATCAGCGAGCGGCTGGCTGCGCGCGGCGTCAAGGTGATCAAAGACCCGGCGGACGCGGCCGATGGCATCGTCGTCATCCGCGCCCACGGCGTCCCGCCCGAGGTCCGCAAGCAGATCGAGGACCGCGGGCTCGAGTGCATCGACGCGACCTGCTCTCTTGTCCTTCGCGCGCAGCGCTTCACCAAGCAGCTCGCGGACGAGGGCTACCGGGTGGTCATCCTGGGCACTCCCGATCACCCTGAGGTCATCGGTCTCAAGGGTTTCGCCGGCGACGACTACGTCATCGTCGAGACGAAAGAAGAGTGGTCGAAGCTCCCCAAGATGAAGCGCGCCGGTGTCGTGTCGCAGTCGACGCAGCCGCCGTGGGCCTTCAAAGAGCTCGTCGCCCATGTCTCCGAGATCGCGCAGGAGACCAAGGTCTACAACACCGTGTGCCCGGTGACGGTGAAGCGCCAGGTCGCCGCGAGCGAGCTCGCCGAGCAGGTGCAGACGATCATCGTCGTCGGCGGCAAGAACTCCGCGAACACGCGTGAGCTGGTGAACCTCGCGAGGATGCAGGGCCGCACCGCGTACCACATCGAGCACGCCGACGAGCTGCGACCCGAGTGGCTGCGCGATCAGGAGCGCGTTGGGCTCATCGGCGGCTGCTCGACGCCGATGGACACGCTCCTCGAGGTCAAGGAGCGCGCCGAGGAGCTCGCGGAAGCGGTCCCGGCCTAACGGGCGTGGCGCGGGCCGTCGTTGCCGTTGTCGGCAGGCCCAATGTTGGGAAGTCGACGTTCTTCAACCGCATCGTCGGCGAGCGCGTCGCGATCGTCGAGGATCTTCCGGGCACCACACGAGATCGCATCTACGCGACCGCGGAGTGGCGCGGGCGCGAGTTCTCGCTGATCGACACCGGCGGTCTCGACGACCCGCGCGCCGGCGAGATGGAAGCGGCGGTGCGCCGGCAGGCCGAGGCCGCGATCGTCGAGGCCGACGTCGTCCTCTTCGTCGTCGATGCGCAGTCCGGCATCCTGCCGGTCGAGCACGACGTCGCCGATCAGCTCCGTCGCAGCCGCAAGCCCGTGATCCTGGTCGCGAACAAGGCGGACTCGTGGCGCGGCGAGGCGCAGGCCGCCGAGTTCTATGCCCTCGGCCTGGGCGACCCGTACCCCGTATCGGCGATCCAGGGCCACGGCACGGGCGATCTTCTGGACGCCGTCGTCGAACGCCTGCCGGTGGAAGAGGAAGCGCCGCCATCGACCGACGCGCACATCGCCATCGTCGGCAGGCCCAATGTTGGGAAGTCGAGCTTCCTCAACACGCTGGTCGGCAGCGAGCGCGCCGTCGTGAGCGAGATACCGGGGACCACGCGAGACAGCCTCGACACCGCGATCGAGTTCCGCGGCCGGAGACTCGTCCTTGTCGATACCGCAGGCATCCGCCGGCGCGGTCGCGTCGAGCAGGGCATCGAGCACTACGCGCTGCTGCGGACCGCGCACGCCCTCGAGCGCTCTGACGTCGCGATCCTTCTGACCGACGCGACCGAGGGCGTCACCGCCCAGGACACGCACATCGCGGGCTACGCGCTCGAGGCGGCGGTGGGTCTGGTCCTGGCGGTGAACAAGTGGGACGTGGTAGACCGTGGCGAGGACGTGACCGCGCAGGTCGAGGCCGAGGTCGCCCGCGAGTTCCATTTCGCGCCGTGGATGCGGCACCATTTCGTGTCCGCCAAGACCGGCCGCAACGTGGAGGCGACCCTGGTCGATGCGCTCGGCGTCGTGGACGAACGGAAAAAGCGCATCCCGACTTCGGAGCTGCACAAGCTGCTCACCGAGGCGATCGCCGCGCACCCGCCGTCACCGCATCGCGGCAAAGAGGTCCGCTTCCGTCACGTGACTCAGGCCCGAGGGAAGGCGCCGACCTTCGTGTTCTTCGTCGATCCCCCCGAGGCGATCCACTTCACGTACGCGCGTTACCTCGAGAACCGGATCCGCGAGCGCTTCGGGTTCCCCGGCACGCCGATCAAGCTTGAGTTCAAGGCGTCGTTCGAATGAGCAACCCCGCGACCCTGCTCGCACTCGCGATCGTGGCGCTCGTCGGATATGGGATCGGCTCCATCTCGAGCGGGTATCTCGTCGGGAAGATCTACCGCAACGTCGATCTCCGTGAGGTCGGGTCGGGGTCCACCGGCGCGACGAACACGTTCCGCACGCTCGGCCGCGGCGCGGGTCTGCTCGTCGCGATCTTCGACATCCTCAAGGGCGCCCTCGCGGTTTTGTTCGCGCAGCTCCTGTTCACGGTCGACGGTGACGTGCGGCACATCGCCGAGGCGCTCGCCGCGGTCGCGGCCGTCGCCGGCCACTGCTGGCCGCCACTTCTTCAGGGCCGCGGCGGTCGCGGTGTCGCGACGGGGTTCGGCGCGCTGCTGTTCGTCGCGACGCCCGCGTGGGCGAGCGCCGTCGCGTTCTTCATGATCGCTCTCGCGCTGACACGCATGGTCTCGGTGGGGTCCCTCGCGTCGGTAGTCGGCGCTCTTCTGGGGTACCTCCTTTTCACCTGGACCGGTTGGCTGTCGTTCAGCTGGGCGACGCTCGCATTCATCCTCATCGGCGGCTCGATCGTGTACGTGCGACATCTACCGAACATCCAGCGCATCCTGCGTGGCGCGGAGCCTCGGATCGGCGCCCGCCCGTGACGGTCGCGGTCCTGCAAGCGGGGTCGTGGGGAACGACGCTGGCGACGATCCTGGCCCGCGACGGCCAGCGCGACGTGATCCTCTGGACGAGGGACGCCGTGCAGGCGCGCGAGATCGCCTCGCAGCGGGAGAACCGCCGCTATCTCCCCGGCATCCGTGTGCCGGACCGCGTCGAGGTGACCGCGGATATCGAACGCGCGCTCCGCGCGGAGGACATCATCGTCGCCGTGCCGAGCGTCGGCGTGAGCGCGCTTCGCGATCGCATCGGGCCGCTGCTTCGCACCGAGCAGCGCGTGCTGTCGGTGACGAAAGGGCTCGCGGAGGGCGGGCAGCGCATGA
Organism: Chloroflexota bacterium; assembly: GCA_040003565.1. GTDB lineage: Bacteria > Chloroflexota > Limnocylindria > P2-11E > P2-11E > CF-39. The sequence continues at coordinate 7,445 of JBDUCG010000019.1, forward strand.
GCGAGCTCTGGGCGGAGGTCGTCGGGCGCGAGCGCGTGGCCGTGCTGTCCGGTCCGAACATCAGTCGCGAGATCGCGGCTGGTCTGCCCGCGGCGACGGTCATCGCGTCGGTGGCGGCGGAAACAGCGAAGCACTTCCAGGAGCTCGTCGGCACTCCGATGTTCCGCGCGTACACGGACACCGACGTCGTCGGCGTCGAGCTCTCGGGCGCGCTCAAGAACATCGTCGCTCTCGGCGCTGGTGCCATCGATGGGATGGGCTACGGCGACAACGCGAAGGCGGGCTTCATCACGCGCGGGCTTGCCGAGATCGCGCGGTTCTCCTTCGCCAAAGGCGCGAACCCGCTCACCGTGGCAGGCCTCGCGGGCGTGGGCGATCTCGTGGTGACGTGCATGAGCAAGCACTCGCGCAACCGGACCGTGGGGGAACAGCTCGCGAAGGGACTGGCCCTTGCCGAGATCCGCCAGCGGCTGGGGGGCCAGGTGGCCGAGGGGGTCACCACGGCGGAAGCGACCTATCGGGCCGCGCAGGAAGCGGGCGTGACGATGCCGATCACCGAGCAGACCCATCTGGTGCTGTCGGATGGCAAGCCAATACGCCAGGCGATGCGCGACCTGATGCAGCGCGAGCGGGGCGACGAGATCGCCGGTCCGCTGGCCGAGATCTCCCGCATGATCGCGGGCGCCGCCGCGAAGCGTGACGACCGCGCGGCACGTTCTACGCCACCCGGCTGAGCGTTACGCTCGCGTGACGGTCTTTTCACTCCGCCGACCGGGCGCGGCACTCGCCCGTCTGCTGCCGTTCCTGCTCGCCGCTTGCGTGGCGTCGCAGTCCACCGCGCCCCAGCCGTCGCCCACGGCGACACCTCGATCGCAGCTCACGCTGCGTGTGCTCGTGACCGCTCTCACCGACCTCGACGTGAGCGGACCGCCCCTGCCCGGAGCCCATGTGTGCGCCGCGACGCCGCGCGGCGAGGAGCGCTGCGCCGACGCGGGGAAGGACGGCACGGCGGCCTTCACGCTCGCGCCGACCACCTATCTGCTGCGCGTCGAAGGGCCCGACCCCGCGCGGTGGATAAGCGACAAGCGCGTGGTGGATGTCACTGGCGCGGACACCGCGGTGTGGATCGGTCTTCCCGCGCGCATCCGGCTCACCGGGGTGGTGCGCACGGATCAGGGCGTGCCGGTCGCGCGCGCGCAGGCGTGCGCGCACCCCGTCATCCGCGGCAACATCGTGTGCGCCCGCAGCGGGGCGGACGGGAAGTACGCGATCGAGGCGCGCGCGGATCTCTATCGGGTCGACGTCGAAGGACCGCCCGGCTCGAAGCTGGTGCCGCAGTGGCTGGGCGGCTCCGCGTTCGAGGACAACACCGCCGTGCTCGACGCGCGCACGGGCGATGTGGGCGACGGCGACTTCGCGCTGTCGCCCGGGGTCGTGCTGCGCGGCACGGTGCGGGTCGGCGGAGCCACGATCGAGGACGCGCAGGTCTGTCTGAGCACGCTCGCCGCCCCACTCGGCTGGCAGTGCGAGCGCACCGACAAGCGCGGCGCGTATACAGCCCTGCGTGTACCCGGCACGTACTGGGTGTGGGGCCTGCCACCCGACCGCGTCCGAGCCACCGGCCTCTGGTACGAGCGCGTGCTCGAAGGCGTCGACGCGACCGCGTTCGAGCTCACGTCGGACTCGACGATCGACATGACCCTGCCGAACGGTCCGCAGATACGCGGTCGCGTTCGGAATGAGGCAGGCGAGCCCGTGCCCGATGCCCTGGTCTGTGTCGACACGGCGTTCCCGACCGGTCGCATCTGCCGGCCCAGTGGCTTCGACGGCTCGTACGCGGTGACGACGCGGCCCGCGACGTACATCATCAGCGTCATCCCTCCGCGCGGGAGCGGTTACATCGCGGAGTACCGCGACCACAAGCGCAACTGGACCGAGGCGGATCCGGTCCGGCTCGGCACCGGCGACATCCAGGTCGACCTCGTGCTGCGCCGCGGCGTCATCGTGAAAGGTACGGTCAAGGACAAGCGCGGGATACCCGCGGTCAGCGCGACGATCAACTTCGGCGACCCGCGCACCGTCGAGGCCGCAGGAGCGACCGACGGAACGGGTGCGTTCGAGGTCGCCGTGGCCCCAGGGCAGTACCACGTCGATGTCTTCCCGCCACGGTTCCCAGGGAACCTCATCGGCCGGGAGATGGAGATCGACGCGAGCGGCGCGGTCGACATCGACATCGTGCTCGAGGACGTCGCCCCGTAACAGCGTAGAGTTGGATATGCGCCCGCCCACGCGGGCAGGGCAGCTTTCCAGAGTTCCTAAGGAGTCGTTCATGTTCGATCGTTTGCTGCGACCCTCTGTCGTTGTCCACGCGCACTGCGACATTCCGTGCGGGATCTATGACCCGACGCCCGCGAAGATCGCGGCGGACACCGTCGCGAAGATGGTGGAGAAGATCAGCGCGCTCCAGCCCACCGCCACCGACTTCACGACGCGCGGCAACTTCGTCCGCATGACCCTGGTCAAGGAAGAGCACGCGCAGATCTGCAAGAAAGAGCTCGAGATCCTCTGGAGCGACTACTTCAAGCCCGAGCACCTCGAGAAGTTCCCGAAGCTCCACGACACGTTCTGGAAGGCAGCGAAGCTCTGCTCGAAGAACAAGCAGAACGTCGATGCCGCCGCTGCGGCGGAGCTGCAGGCCGCCGTCAAGGAGATCAGCGACATGTTCTATGCGACGAAGAAGTGAGGCGAGGTCCTTGGCGCGTGGCCGTGGCCGGCCACAGCATGGAGCCTGCGCTGCGGGAGGGAGACTGGCTCTTCGTGCTCCCGCCGCGCCGTGAGCCGCGCGTTGGCGAGGTCGTTGTCGTACGCGATCCACGCGACGCGGGACATCTCCTCTTGAAGCGCGTCGCGGCCGTCGGTGATGGGGAAGTCACCGTTATGGGCGATCGCCGCGACCACTCCACCGACAGCCGCTACTTCGGTGATGTGCCGATCGTCGACGTCGTCGGGCGCGCGGCGTTCCGTTATGCGCCTCTGGGTCGCGCGGGCCGCGTGCGCAGTTAGACATGGCTGACGTCACCTGCGCGCGGTGCGGGCAGACGCGGGCGGGCGCCGGCCGCGTGTTGCCTGGTGCGATCGGCGACGAGATCGAGCAGCGCGTCTGCGCGGTCTGCTGGTCCGAGTGGCTCGCGCAGCAGATCCGCGTGATCAACCACTACGGGCTGCGCCCCGCGATGCGCGAGGACCGCGAGAAGTTGTACGACTTCACGAGGGAGTTCTTGGGACTCGAGCCGGCGAAACAAGAAGGCTGAGATCCCCGGTCGGGGTGGAGGGATTTGAACCCTCGAATCTCTTGACCCCCAGTCAAGTGCCTTAAACCGGACTAGGCCACACCCCGTGACTTGCTACGCAGTGTAGCGGCGCGAGACGTCCTTGAAGGGTCGTGGGGGCACGCCTATCGCGGCGCGACGCGCGCGGTCTGTTAGTCGCTCACATGCGTTGCAGATCCGGCGCAACCGGCCGCCCTTCATGGCGACGCGCGTATAGAGATGTCCGCGAACACATCGTGTCGCGTCGCCCTTGAGGCGGATTTGTGTGGTGAACTTCGTAAGCGCATTCCGCGCGTCCTCGCGCTTCTCTTGACCCAACCACTCGGAAGTCAAAGCGAGCACCTCTTCGATCGCGGCCGGTCCTTCGACAGACCACTTGTAGTCGTCCGGCGCACCGTGCCGATCGATCCGGCCGAGGCCACCGAGCGTCCGCTGCAGCCTCACCAACACCTCCGGCACGATCCCGACGACACCATGCTGATCGGCCGACACTCGGACGCGGTACCACGCCGGTCCGCGCGCGCGTGTCCTGCCTCGATTGAGGCCGAAGCAGCCTTCCGCATCCAGGAACCCGGCCGCCCATGCGCGATCGATTTCGCCGATGCTTCGCGGGGCGGCGTCTGGAACGTGCGGCGCTTGCTTGCGCGATTTCCGTGTTCGATAGAGACCTACGTTTTGCTCCACAAGGGTGATGGCGCATCTCGCCTGGGTGCGCTTCACGCTGCCGAGATCCGGCCAGAGCAGCTGCAGAACAAGCTCTGCTTCCTCGCGCGCGTTGAAGCGGAGCGCGTAGACATACTCGTCGGTCGGGCCGGTGACGCGGCCCATCCCAAGCATTGCCCGCTGGAATCGCTCGAGAAGTGGTGGGACACCATGTCGGGAAACCTGAGGCACGGTGATGTTCAGTTGCCTGTAGCCCGGTCGGTCGGAATCGGTCCGCGCGATCGTGCTGCCCTCGCCGTCAAAGAAGCCGGCGGCCCACGCCAGTTCGGTGCGATCCAGCAAGACCTCGGATATGGACACACTGAGACTCCAGACCGACCAGCGGCACGGAGCATGATAGAACATATGGGCGATACCGTCAATGGTCGCTAAACAACTCGCGCTCGCGCGTCTTCATGCGCGCATCCGCGCGTGTACGAAGTGCGTCGCCGCCGGCTACCTGCCATCCGCCTTCCCGATCGTCGCGGGCAAGGCGAGCGATCGCGTGATGATCATCGGACAGGCACCCGGTGCGGTCGAGCTCACCACGGGTCTTCCGTTCTCGGGTCGCGCGGGCGCTGAGCTGCGTCGCTGGCTCGCCGAGGCGGGCATCGACGAGGAGCATCTTCCGTATCGCACCGCGATCACGAAATGCTTTCCGGGAAAAGCAGTGAGCGGAGCGGGGGATCGGCGTCCGTCGCCGCCCGAGGTGCTGCTCTGCGCGCCGTGGCTCGAGGCCGAGCTCGCGACCGTGCGGCCGCGTGTCGTGCTGCTGGTCGGGACGCTCGCGATCGAGCGGTTCTGGGGTCGCGTCCCGCTCAGCGACGTGGTGGGAAAGAGTCGCGTCGACGGCGACCGCGTGCTTATCCCGCTGCCGCATCCATCGGGCGCTTCAAGGTGGCTCAACGCTCCGGCGCATCGTGTTCTATTACGCCGAGCTCTTCGGATCCTTAGGCGTCACTCGCGATCGCAGCCACCGCCGCAGGCGGTTTGACCAGCGCGTCTCGTCAATCGATCTGACGAGTGCCTCCTGTGACAGGAACACCGTCGCGGTCTTTGGGCCCATGTAGCGTTCGGCGGCGCGGCTCAGCTCTGCGTTCGGCCTGCTGTGCCGTCGAGCCCAGAGCTCCCAGCCGAGTTCGGTCGCAACGATGCCTCGTGCGAACTCGCTCGAAGATGCGACGCGCTCAACGAAGTCGAATGCCCTCTGGAGCTCGTCTTCTGGGCCGCCGTCCATGAGAAGCCTCTCGAGATACGGCCAGAGCACCTGGTTGAATGCGTCGTAAGCCCTTAGGGTGCGCTCGCTGCCCCAGCCAGGCCCGCGAACTCGCACGTAGTTCTCATAGGCACCTGCGACACCGGGCAGGTCGGCAAGAGACTTCTCGAGACGCGCGGCCTCTTCATCGTGTCGCGTGTGACCATCGTCGGCCCCTGCGATGGCGCGGATGCGGCTGCGGCGCGTCTTCCGGTTCATCGTCAACGAGATTCTCCTCGACCGAATCGTGAGGCTGTGAGGGAAAGTGGCGGGAGTGGTTCCCGTTCAACCCGCCGAGGAGCGAGGGCGCGATTTGCGCCGGCGAGACTGCGTCGCGCTGTCGGTATCGTCCGGCGTACGGTTCGCGGGCTTGACAATGCAGGCAGTGCAGCGAGAATGCATCGCAGCACGTGACGCTCACTCAACACCCCAACGCAGGAGCCGCAGTGGACGACGAGTTTCTGACCACGGACGAGGTAGCGCGACGCCTCCGTGTGCACCCCACCACGATCCTGCGTCGACTCGGCGCGGTGGATGACCCCGACCCGACCCGGATCCCAGCTGTTCGCGTGGGTCGGATCTGGCGGATCCCCCGCAAAGAGTTCGAGGAATGGCTCGCTCGCTCCAGCCAGGGTCGCCTGGCGGGCAGGCAGCGACGGCTCTTTTAGGGCCGTTGGACCACAGTGGGAAGGAGGTGAAACCCAAATGCCGGCAAAGAAGAAGGCTGCAAAGAAGTCCAAGAAGGGCAAGAAGAAGTAACTCTGCCCTTTTGAGGTGAGGCGCCGCGGGCGGGCGGCGCCCTACCGATCCGATGGTCCGGGGTACTGGTTTCTCATAACGACTTTTGTCGTGCTCTCGTTCAACCAAGTGGGATGGATGGGTCTTTCGTGGCGCGCACGGCGCGCACGCTCCTCGCCTGCCTGACGCTTTCCTTGTCGAGCGTCGTGTTTGCTGCGCCCTCCCCGGCGGCGGCGGCAGTCTCGGACGACATGCTCAGTCTCAGCAACCAGATGCGTGCCGCGATCGGCGCTCCGGCGCTCCGCGGAGATCCCCGCGTCGTCGCGGCTGCGCAGAACCACGCCAACTACAGCTCAGCGAACGGCCAGGGCGGCCACTTCGAGACCGCCGGCCTCCCGTACTACACCGGGTATTCAGCCCGCGATCGCGTCGCAGCGATGGGCTGGTCGACGTCCTTCGTGAGCGAGGTCGCGACCGGCGGCTCCGATGCCCTCGCGGGCGTCCGTCAGCTCTGGGACGCGCCGTACCACCGACTCGGTCTGATGCACCCGAGCGCGTCGAGCATGGGTTGGGGTCACTCCGACATCGGCGGTCGCGGCACGACCGTAGGTGACATCACGTACGACTTCGGCCTCCGCCCCGTCGAGTTCGTGCGCTCGCCGGCCCACAACCAGACGAACATCCCGGCGTCGTGGAGCGGCAACGAATCGCCAAACCCGCTCCCCGCGGGAGCGGCGCGACCGGTCGGTTACCCGATCATGGTCGTGTACTCCGGCGGTCAGAACGTCGTGATGCGCGGCGCGGAAGTCGTGGCACCGGGTGGCGTGCGTCTGCCGATCTATTACGCGCCGCAGCAGTTCGAGTACGACTACCAGGTCATCATCCCGCAGCGTCCGC
>JBDUCG010000020.1:0-14364 GCA_040003565.1 Chloroflexota bacterium
AAGGCAGCTGATTCTGGATCAGCCAATCAGAGGTTCGAATCCTCTCTCCCCAACAAAGACCCGTGGGTAAGAGCTGAGGGCAAGCGGTGAAGATTGGGCTGATGGTCTTCCTCGCGAACGACCGCGAAAACAACGGCAAGCGACCTTACGACGCTATCCGCGCAGTAGCGCAAGAGGCGGAAGCTGGTGGCTTCGACAGCATCTGGCTCGCTGATCATCTCCTCTACCGCAAACCCGGCGAGCCGACCCGGGGAATTTGGGAATGCTGGACGATACTGGCGGCGCTGGCAGAAGCGACACAGCGCGTGGAGATCGGCACGCTCGTCCTGTGTAATTCGTTCCGCAATCCGGCGATCCTGGCAAAAATGGCGACGACCGCAGACGAGGTGAGTCACGGGCGCCTGATTCTAGGTATCGGCGCAGGCTGGAACGAGCCGGAGTATCAGGCGTTCGGGCTGCCCTTCGATCATCGCGTGGATCGCTTTGAAGAAGCCCTACAGATCCTCAAACCACTGTTGCGTGAAGGGCATGTGGATTTCGCGGGACAGTATTACCAGGCGCTGAACTGCGACGATGTGCCGCGCGGTCCGCGGTCAGACGGGCCGCCATTGATGGTGGGTGCCGAAGGTCCGCGGATGCTCAAGCTGGCCGCACGGTATGCGGACCTCTGGAACATCGGCTACATGGGCAAACCTGAAACGATGGGCGAGCCGCTCCGGAAGATCGAAGCCGCGTGCCGGGACATCGGGCGCGACCCGGCGACACTTGGCGTCACGGCGCTCATCGGGCTCTGGTTCCCCGATCTCCAACCGAAGAAACCGACGTTCTTCGTCGATCCTCTGACCGGTACGGTGCAGGAGATCGCAGCCGCAATGCGCGGTTATGCGGAACTTCGCGTGCAACAGATCATGTTTCAGTGCGAGCCCTACGTCCCACAGGCGCTCCAGCGACTGACCGAGGCGCTCCAGCTCTATCGCGTCATGGAGCGGCAATAGGAGCGCCCTAGTTCGCGCGCGTCACACCTTGCTGCCCTGACGCAACCATGCCTGGTCCCAACTAGCGGTATCGACTCGCCCGCGTGCTGGTAGCGCCGCTGTCAGCGCCGTTCGTCCGCGCACGAGATCGAGTGCGGTAAGGATGGTTCGCATCGCCTCGTCGACCGAGACGCGCGAGACCGTGATCCGTAGTGCCGCTCCCTGATAGGTGTGGTGACGGGCCAAGTACATCCTGTGGATCTCGGGCACGGACTTTCCTTTGAGAAGCGGGCGACCCTCCGCGATCTCGGGGAGATGCACCCGAAGGTGCGCCCATGAAACGTGCAGATGGACCAACGCCGTCTTGTGCTGGAGGAGTTTCCGAGACGTGGGGTCGAGCAACGCGCCGCCTCCGAGCGAAATGACCACCGGGCCACGGCTCACCAGCTCACGTACGACCTCTGCTTCGATCCGTCGGAACTCTGCCTCTTCGCCGTTGGCGAAAAAGTCGTTCGGCGTGCGTCCGGTGCGCCGTTGGATCTCACGGTCGGTGTCGAAGAAGTTCCGGTCAAGCGCCTCCGCCAGCAGCTTGCCGAGGGTCGATTTCCCGACACCCATGAATCCCGCGAGGGCAATGGGGCGATCGAACACGCGAGCGCGACCCGCGACCATGTGCCTACTCGCGTCGTCCTCTTCGTGGTCAGTCCAGCCCATCGTTACCTCGGGTGGGAAGCGGCTTCGACGTTCACAGCGTCGATGGCTGTGCTCAAGACGATCAGGGTCTCAGCCCGGACAAAGCCTGGCAGTAACGCGAGCCTCCGGGTAAGCAGGTTCCGGAGGTCCTCCGGATCTGCGGCCCGAACCTTGATGATCCAGTCGTACTGGCCGCTGACCGCGTGGGCCTCTTGCACCTGGTCGAACTCCCGGATCAAGTGATCGATCGCCTGGTAACTGTCCTCGGTCTGAGCGACCCTAACGGCGAAGTAGGCCGTGATCGGAAGTCCGACACGATCAGGTGCGATGCGCGCCTGGACGCTCGCGATCACGCCGCTCTCGCGCAGTCGGTCGATCCGCTTCGCGGCGTCAGCTTCCGAGATCCCGGCCGCGTTCGCGAGGCCAGCGACGGCCGGCGTCACGGCGTCGGCCATCAAGCTCAGCAATTGCCAGTCGATCGCGTCGAGCGCTCCCATTACCGCACTCTACCAAACGACCGCTGAACGACGACCGCATGGACGTTATGCATGGATCACAACCCGAGGTAGATCTGTCGGACCGCAGGATCAGCGCGGAGGACCGACGACGGGCCCTCCTTCACGACCTTACCGTTCTCGAGCACGATGCAGCGGTCAGTGAGGCCGAACGTGAGCTTGGCGTTCTGTTCGACCAGGAGCATGCTCACGCCCTCGCTGCGCAGGCGACGAAGGGTCGCCGCGATATCGTCGATGAGCACCGGGGCGAGGCCCATCGATGGTTCGTCCAGCACGAGTAGCTTCGGTTCGCTGAGCAGCGCGCGCCCGATGGCCAGCATCTGCTGCTGGCCTCCACTCAGAGCGCCGGCAAGCGCGCTGTCGAACTTCTTGAGTGCGGGGAAGAGGTCGTACACGCGCTCGATGCGGTCTCCCAGATGCCGCCAGTTCGATCGGTACGCACCCATCATCAGGTTCTTTCGGACGCTCAAGCCGGCGAAGATCCGACGGCCCTCGGGAACATAGGACATACCCAAGGAGACGACGTGATGCGGCTGCGTCGACTGCAGAGAGGTGCCATTGAAGTGCATCGATGTAGCGGTCGAATCCACGAGGCGGAAGATCGCCTTCAGCGTGGAGCTCTTGCCAGCGCCATTCGCTCCGATAACGCCAAGACTTGCGCCATCCGCGACCGAGAAGCTCACTCCCGAGACGGCCTGGACGCGGCCATACCGCACCGAGAGGTCTCGTACGACGAGGCCCGTGACATTCGGCGTCGTCACAAGGCGGCCTTCGACTCGGACGCGTCCTGACCGAGATAGGCCTCGATGACGACGGGATTCGCCGCGACTTCGCGCGGCGTGCCGGCGGCAATGACCTTGCCGTGGCCGAAGACCGTGAGCCGCTCGCAGACGTTCATGACGAGGTTCATGTTGTGCTCGATGACGATGACGGTGACGCCGCCATCACGGATCTTGCGGATCATCGCCTTGAGGCCCTCCTGCTCAGCGGCGTTGAGTCCTGCGGCCGGCTCATCCAAGAGGAGGATCGTCGGCTCTGCAGCCATCGCTCGCGCGATCTCAAGCCGTCGCTGGCGACCATAGGACAGGTTCACGGCGAGTTCGTCCGCGACCTCGTGCAGCTGGAACTCTTCCAGCAAACGAAGGGCCCGTGCTCGGCGCTCCCTCTCATTGCGCACAACGATCCAAGGCGCGATCAGATAACGAATGTGGGCATGGGCGGGATCGCGATCGAGCGCGACCATGACATTCTCGAGGACGCTCAGCTGCCGGAACAATCGCAGGTTCTGGAACGTCCGCGCGACACCGAGGCGCGACATCCGAAACGAACGCTCCCCGGTCACATCCCGGCCCCAAACAAGAACGCGGCCGCCATTTGGCCGATAGATCCCGGAGATGACGTTGAACAGTGTCGTTTTCCCTGAGCCGTTGGGGCCGATGACGCCGTGGATCTCGCCAGCGCCCGCCTCGAGGGACACGCCATCAAGCGCCTGCAGGCCCCTGAATCGCTTGCTCACCGAGTCGACTCGCAGTGCGACGCCTTCCGGCGACGGCCGGACCACCTGAAGCCTGGTCGGCGCAGGAGACACCGCGCGAGCCTTCCATGGTGTCGGGATAGACGGCCAGGGCAGATCGAATCGCCGCCGTAGGTCGGAGGCCGCTCCCGCGAGCCCACGTGGGGCGAACACCACGGTCGCGACGATCAGCGCGCCGTAGACGAGCTGCTGGTAGGTCTGAACACCGGTCAGAAGGTTGCGGGCCGTGATCAGCAAGACGGCTCCGACGACGGCGCCCCAGATGCTGTCCTGCCCACCGATGATCACCATCGCGAGTAGCAAGAACATGACGCCGAGGCCGAAGGTGTCGGGACTCACGTACCGCGCGTTGTGCGCGTAGAGCACGCCGGCAACACCGCCGACCAGACCGGCGAGGAGGAACGCCATCAGCCGGTAGTAGCGGATCTCGATGCCCGAGGCGGCCGCGGCGAGCACGTCGTCTCGCATCGCCTTGAAGCGGCGCCCCAGCGTCGTGTTCGCGACGAACAGTGCGAACCCGACGACGAGGATCAGCGCTATCGCGATCAGGTAGTAGTAGTCACGGGGACCACTGAGGTCGAGGCCCGCGAGTGCCAGGGGTGGGATCTTGCTGATGCCCGCCGCGCCGCCGGTGAGGTCACTGTTCGACAGCATGCTGGAGAACGCCACCGCGAGACCGAGACTGACGATCCCGAGGTAATGGGACTGCACGCGCAGGGCGGGGACCGCGACCGCAAGTGCGACCACGCACGTCGCCAGCACCGCGACCGGCGCGGCCAGCCAGGGATTCCAGCCGTACGTCGTGGTGAGCAGAGCGGATACATACGCACCGGTCCCGAAGAACGCCGCCTGAGCGAGATTCACCTGCCCGCCGAAGCCCATGACCAGACTGAGTCCGACGGCCACGATGGCGAACAACATGATGAGGATCGCCACATGCAGCGTGTACGAGTCGAGGACGACTGGGAGCAGGAGCAGCAGAGCGACGAGCAGCGGCTTGCCGAATCCGACGCGGATCACGCGCGATCGACCGTCCGCTCACCGAAGATGCCGGTCTGGCGCACCATCATCGCAAGGGCGAACACCACAAAGGTGAGCAGTTCGGAGTAGGCCGACAGCGGACCCGCGGCGAACGCCTCGATGAGGCCGAAGATGAGGCCGCCGACGATCGCGCCCGGGATGCTACCGAAGCCACCGAGGATCGCCGCGGCGAATCCCTTGATGCCAACGTAGACGCCCAGCGTGGGATTGACGTAGAGCAGCGGTCCCACGAGCGCACCGGCGACCGCCGCGATGGCCGATCCGATGGCGAACGCAACTGCGTTCGAAGTCGAGACGTTGACGCCCATCGCGGTCGCGGCCGAACGGTCCATGGCGGCGGCCTGCATCGCGGTTCCCAGCTTCGTGCGGTCCAGGAACAAATAGAGGAGGAGCATCACGATTCCCGCTACGGCCAACACGAAAAGCTGATACGTCGTGACGATGACGCCGCCGACATCGATCGGTACATTCGGGATCGGCGTGGGTACCGCGATGCCGAACGAACCCCAGATCACGATCGCGACGCTCTGAAGCATGATGCCGAATCCGATCGTGCCGATCAGCATCAAGTTGAGGTCCTTGCTCTCGAGCGGGCGAAGGATCCGCTCCATTCCGAGCCCGATCACGGCCGTCAGAAGAACGGCCAGGGTGATCGCCACCACGAAAGGCAGATGCATCGTGACGAAGAGCGTCGCGGCGAGGAACGCGCCGATCATGACCACGTCGGCGTGGGCGAAGTTCACCAGGCCCATCGTCCGGTAGACGATCGAGAAGCCCATCGCGACGAGCGCGTAGACGGCGCCCATGCCGAGGCCGCCTACGAGCGTCTGAAGGAAGTAGATCATCGGGGCGGAAGGCCGCGTGGGCCGCGGAACGATCCGCGGCCCACGCAATTTGCCCGTAGTCGACGCCGGCTATTGCGCAACGATCTTGCCGGCCTTGAGGATGCCGATCTGCGTCGCATGAAGCCCGAGTCCAACCTCGTCGTACTTGAATTGGCCGAGCAGCCCCTCATAGGTGATCGAACGAACAGCCTCGATCAGCTTCGGGCCGCTGAGGTCACTCGTCTTCTTCATAGCCTGGATGAAGATGCTCATCCCGTCGTACGCCTTCGCGCCGTGGAACTCGGCCTCCGAGTTGAAAGCCTTCTGGTACGCGGCAGCGAAGGCCTTTGTCTTTGCGTTGGTGTCGTTGCTCAGATAGGGCGAAGTCATCACGCTACCTTCGGCCACATCGACGCCAGCAGTCTGCACGAACGTCGGAGTGCCGATCGGCGCTGCGCCCACGAAGGTCGCTGAGATGCCAAGGCTGCGGGCCTGCTTGGCGATGAGTCCGCTCTGCACCTCTTCGGCGCCGATGAAAAGCACCTTGGGGTTCGTGCCCCGGATCTCGGTCAGCACCGCCGTGAAGTCCTTCACGTCAGGGGCGATGACCTTATCCGCAGTCGGGGTGACGCCCGCCTTGGTGAGCTCGGCGAGGAAGGAGTCGTGCTCGCCCTTTCCGTACGTCCCGTTGTTCGAGATCATCGCGATGGAATTGAGCTTCATCGTGTTCAAGACGTATTTCGCGAGCGTCTGATCGAAAACGACGCTCGTCGTGCTGTCGATGAAGATATAGGGCGAGTTCTGCTGGAGCAGAGCCGGAGCCTGTCCTGAAGTGATCTGTGGGATCTTCGCGGCCGTGAGGATCGGGATCATGGCCAGCGAGAGCGTACTGAGGTTGGCGCCATAGACCATGACGGTCTTCTCACTGATCGCGCGTTGCGCAAGGTCGGTGGCGATCGTCGGCTGGCCTTGATCGTCGTACTTGATCAGGTCGATCTTGCGCCCATTCACGCCACCGGCCGCATTCGCTTCGTCGACCGCCAGCTTGACGCCGTTCCACATCCAGTTGCCGAGGTCGGCGTTCTGTCCCGTGAAGGATCCGATGAGGGTGACCCTGATCGGATCCGGAGTCGGCGACGCGGTCGCGGCCGCTGAGGGAGAGGCGATCGCGCCGGTACCGGTGGTGCCCCCGCAGGCGAATGCGACGAGGGCCGCGATGGTCAGGCCCGCCAGGATCCTAAGTCTCGCCATTTGCATGTTCCCCTTCTGCTAATTCGGCTCGCTCTTCGATGGTCATGTCGTCGGTGTGTCGCCAGGTGGCGTATAGATGAACACCAGCCAAAGTGGCTCGGCGCCTGTATTCATGTGACGGTGGACGACGCCTTTCGGGATGAACATGAAGGAGTTAGACCCGAACTCCTCTTCCTCGCCCTCGGACTGAACCGTTCCGCTCCCACGAACGACGTAATTGATCTCCTCAGACTCAGGGTGGTTGTGGACCGAGCTTGACTCCCCTGGGTCGAAGATGGTCAAGCCGGCGACCATGAACTCGGAATCGACGAGTTCGCGGTCGACGATCTTGAACACCTTGCGTCGGTACCCGGGCTCGTCGAGTCCAAGCCAGAAGGCGTTGGCATCCCGAAACGGATTGATCGTCCTTATCTTCAATCGAACCTCCCTTCATAGATGTCGTTGATGTTCCAGTGACCGGGCGTCGGCACCGGGTCGTTCGTCATTCGCACGTCGATGAGCGCGGGCCCGCCGGCGCGCAGGGCATCACGAAGCGCGCCAACGAGCTCGGATGCGCCTTCGATCCGTTTGCCCCAGGCGCCGCACGCGCGCGCGATCCCGGCGAAGTCGGGCGTATAGGCTTCGCCGCCCGGCAGCTTGAACAGCGTGCCGTGGTTGACTCCGTAGTGGGACATCTGGAGATCGGCGATCGTGCCATGCGCTGCGTTGTTCATGACCAGCCACACCACAGCGGTCCCCTGCTCCACCGCAGTCGGTAGCACGGAGAGCTGGCTGCTCATCGCTCCATCTCCGACCAGCGCGATGACCGGTCGGTCTGGCGAGCCGATCTTTGCGCCGATCGCCGCCCCCGGTCCGAATCCCATCGTGGCGAGACCGCCTGGTGTGAGGAACACGCCCTCATCCGGCAACCGGTACCGCTGGGCGACCCCGTTCTTGTTCCAGCCGACATCCGTTACGAGCACGCTGTTCGCCGGAACCGTCCGGCGAACGTCCTCGAGGATCCGCTCGGGCTTGAGCGGGAAGTCGTCGAGGCGGCCGCGTTCGGCGGTCTCGTCCCAGATCGTGCCGCGCGCCGTGGCGATCTGCTCACGCAACCGGGCGTGCTCGCGGGCGGGCACGGCACCGGCTGCGGTCGCAAGCTGCGGCGCAGCGTGACGCAGGTCGGCCACCGCACCGATGGCTACCGGGAAATTGCGACCGATCTCAGCCGGATCGATGTCGATGTGAATGAGCTCGGTGGTCTTGACATTCCAAGTGAAGCGCTCATCCCAGGAGCTCGAGTCGGTCTCGGCGAAGCGCGTCCCGAGGGCAAGGATCACGTCTGCTTCGCGGGCGTAGGTGTTTGCAAGTGGAGTGCCCCAGAACCCCGTCATCCCCATGACGAGCGGATGGCTGTCCGGCAGGGCGCCCTTTGCCATCAGCGAGTGCGCGATCGGCAGTCCGAGCCGTTCGGCGACGTTGAGCAGGGCCGCGCGCACGTCGGGGCGTCGAACGCCACCACCAATGAAGAGCAGTGGTCGCTTCGCGGCGGCCAGGCGCGCCACGATCTGCTCGGCGACGCCGGCCTGCAGCGCGGGACCGAAGAATTCCGCCGGCAGCGGATAGCGTGCCGCCTGTGCGGGGTCGAGAGGACGCGACCACATGTCCATCGGGACGCTCAACAGGACGGTGCCGGGACGGCCGCTCTGTGCCGTCCAAAATGCGCGCTCGGTGAATCGCGGAAGATCCTCGAGACGATCGACGCGCCAGGTGCGTTTGCTGAATGGCCGATAGAGCTCCCACTGATCCCCGTCGACGTGCAGGTTCAGCTCTTGGTGAGGGCCACGACCGCGGTAATAAGACGGCACGTCCCCCGAGATGACGACGAGCGGAATGGAATCGAGCGCGGCTGTCGCTGCGCCGGTGATCGCATTCATCATCCCCGGTCCGGCGTGCGTGAGCACGACACCGGGCTTGCCGGTCATGCGCGCGTAGCCGTCCGCCATGTGGGCCGTCCCCTGCTCGTGGCGCGTGGTGACGAAGTGGATCCGGCTGCGCGACAACGCATCGAGGACCGCTATGTTCGTGTGGCCGCACAGCCCGAACACGACCTCGACGCCGTAGCTCTCCAATTGCTTGACGAAAACTTCGGCTCCGGTCGACGGCCGCTGTCCCGACGATGAACGCTGATCACGCGTCAGCGCTGAAGTCATTCGGTCCTCCCATGCGCGGTGACGGCGATCAACGTCTTTCCAGGCAACGTCGGAGCTGTGCGCAATGCCTCATCCGCCTCCCTCAGTGCGAAGGTCCGCTTGATCACGCGTCCGGGATGAAGGGACCCGTCGGCCACGAGGTCTACGGTGGACTGGAAGTCAACGGGATGCTGATAGATGATCGAGCCCTGAACGCGCAGTCGCTGACGAACGATCCGCACGGTGTCGACGAGGACCGGGTGATGACTAAAGCCGATGAGCATGATGGTCGCGCCCGGAGCGGCCGTCGCGATCGCGGCCGTCAATGCATCCGGCGCGCCGGACGTTTCGAAGACCACATCCGAGGATGGGCCTTCAGGCGCCTCGACCGACGCCGCCCGTGCACCAAGGTCGCGGGCGAGCTCAAGGCGTTGTGGCTGAGGGTCGACAACGTGCGGAGCAATGCCGAGTGCGGCCAGACCCAGTGTCAGCAGCAACCCCTGTGAGCCGGCGCCGAAAACGGTGACTTCATCACCTGATCGCGCGCCGCTCTCACGGATGGCTGCGAGCGCCACGGCAAGGGGCTCGATACAGACCGCGTCTTCCAGCTGGATCGTTTCTGGCAGAGGCCATACGAAAGCACCGGGCACCCGTGCGAACTCAGCACAGAGACCGTCGATGCCCACGCCGAGCGAGCGTTTCTGCTGACACAGCGACGACGCGCCCTTCCTGCAGAGAGGACAAGCGCCGCAGACGATGTTCGGCTCGACGACGGCGAGAGATCCGACCGTTCGGTCGCGGACGGCACTTCCGACCGCGACGATCCGCCCGTATCCCTCGTGCCCGATCACGAACGGCCGGGGGAACCTCCAGTGACCTGCGTATGTCGCGAAGTCGCTGCCACAGAGGCCCACGGCTTCGATGCCGAGGATGACATCGTCCGGCCCACACTCAGGGATCGGTACGCTCTGGACTTCGACCTGTCCTGGGCCGTTGAGCACGGCGGCTTTCATCTGGTTCATGCCCACAGCGGCATGCCCCGCAAGTGGACGGTCTTCACGTATGTAAAGTCCTCGATCATCCATCGCGGGCTCTCGCGCCCGATGCCTGAGTCCTTGATGCCGCCGAACGGAAGGTGATCCAAGCGCTGATTCGATGAGCCGTTGACGACGAGTCCGCCGACCTCGAAGTCGCGGATGGCCTCAACGACGCGTCGCAGATCGAACGTGAACAGGCCGCCTTGCAGTCCGTACGGCGTCGAGTTCGCCTCACGGATCGCCCCGGCGAAGTCATCGAATGGCAGGATCGAGACGAGCGCGCCGAACACCTCGTCGGTCACGACTTTCGCCGTGCGCGGCGGATCCGCCACGACCGCGGGCGTTAGCGTCGCACCGTGCACGACCCCGCCGGCTTCGAGGCGCGCGCCCGCCGCGACGGCTTCTCCTATCCAGCCCGCGACGCGCTGCGCGGCCTCGGCATCCACCATCGTTCCTACGTCGGTCGCAGGATCCAGTGGGTCGCCGACACGCAGAGAGGCGACCTGTGCACGGAAGTACCCGACGAACTCCTCAAAGCGCGGCGACTCAACGTACACGCGCTGCACCGAGATGCAGCTCTGTCCGGAGTTGCTGTACCCAGCGCGGGCACACACCCGAGCCGCCTCGGCCAGGTCAGCGTCGGAGCACACGATCGTTGCTGCATTTCCGCCGAGCTCCAGCACAAGACGCTTGCCCGCCGCGGTGCTCGCGACCTTATGACCAGCAGCCGCGCTCCCCGTGAATGCGACCGCACCCACCTCGGGTGCAGCGACGAGAGAGCTACCCAGTGCGGCTCCCCCGTGAAGGACCTGTACGGCCGCGTCAGGCATCCCAGCATCCAAAAGGATCCGCACGAACAAGGTTGTCGCGCCGGGCGCTTGTGGCGGCGATTTCACGATCGTCGTGTTGCCGGCCGCGAACGAGGCCGCGATCTTGTGCGCTAACAGATTGACCGGCGCGTTGAACGGGGTGATCGCGAGGACGACGCCGACCGGCAGACGGATCGCGATGGCGCTCGAGCCGTGGCCGCTCGGCCAACCGTCGGTCGGAAGGACCTCGCCGCCGATCCGGCGCGCCTCCGCCGCTGCGATCTGCAGCGTTTCAGCCGCGCGCGTGACCTCATGGGTCGTGTCTTTGATGGGCTTGCCCAGTTCATTCGTCTCTAGGCGAGCGAGCTCGTCACGCCGCTCGAGAAGCAGCGATGCCGCGCGTTCAAGCGTCTCGGCTCGACGGTATGCAGGCTGACTCCGTATCTCGCGTGCCGACGTGGCCGCGAACCGGCGCGCTTCGAGGACTTCATCTTCTCCACAGAGGGCAGCGATCGAAACTTCGCGGCCGGTGTGCGGGGAGTGCCGCCGATCGACGCCTGCGGAGGTATCGCGCCGCCAGCCGCCCGCCACAAAGGCGTCAGCCGAGAAGGCTCCCCCTCTATCCATCTCGGTTGCGACAATAGCCGATAAGTCCACTGCGTGGACGATTAGGTCCATGCAGTGGTTTACTAGCGCGGATGGGGCGGCAATCGTCGGGACAGCTGAGCGGTCTGCGCGTGCTGGAACTTGGCTCGCTCATCGCCGGCCCCTTCTGCACGCGCCTGCTGGCGGACATGGGTGCGCGCGTGATCAAGGTCGAGCCACCGGGAGGCGATCCACTTCGGAACTGGGGCATGGTCACCGACGAAGGCTCACTTTGGTCAATGGTCCAGTCGCGGAACAAGGAGTCCGTCATCATCGATCTCCGTACGCCCGATGGACAGAGGCTTGCGCGGAAGCTCGTCGGCACTGTCGACATCCTCGTAGAGAATTTCCGCCCCGGCCGCCTGGAGTCGTGGAACCTTGACCCGACCATGCTGCGCGAGGAGAACCCGCGCCTGATCGTGGTTCGCATCTCCGGCTTCGGCCAGAGCGGTCCCTATCGAGACCGGCCCGGTTACGGCAGCACCGGCGAGGCCATGGGTGGCCTTCGCTTCATCACCGGATTCGAGGACCGTCCGCCGCTCAAGGTCGGCGTGAGTCTCGGTGATGCGGTGGCGGCGCTGTACGCGACGATCGGGACGCTCGCAGCGCTTCACCGGCGCGCGGTCACCGGTCACGGCGAGACCGTCGACGTCGCGTTGTACGAGTCTGTCTTTTCGCTGCTCGAGGCGATCCTCCCTGAATACGGCTACGCCGGGCCCATCCGTCAACGTCGCGGGAATGCCCTGCTGGGGTCAGCGCCATCGAATGTCTATCCGACCGGCGACGACCGCTGGATCACGATCGGCGCGAACGGCGACTCTATCTTCCGTCGTTTCTGCGCCGCGATCGCGCAGCCCGAGCTCGCTGACGATCCGCGCTTTGCGGACAACCAAAGCCGACGCGCGAACGTCGCGGAGCTCGATCGGCTGATCGAGGCGTGGACACGCCGACACGAGCTCCGCGAATTGTGGGAGATCCTGGTGCGCGCTGAGGTGCCGGCCGCGCCTGTCTATAGCATCGCGGATGTCGTCGCGGATCCCCAGTATCAGGCGCGCGAGATGATCCTCCGACTGATGGGCCCGCAGGGTATCGGTGAGCTCCTGGTTCCCGGCGTCGTCCCGAAGTTCTTCGATGCACCGAGCAGCGTACGGTGGCTCGGACGAGCCGCTGGTGCGGACACCGCGGCCGTGTTGCGGGACATGGGCCTCGACGATGCGGAGCTTGACCGCCTGGCGAGCCGCTCGATCATCGACATGGGCGGCAGCGCGAGATCGATGGCCGGCGCGGCGGGGGCAATGGAGTGAAAACAGTGGCGGTCGAGAATCGAGACGGCGTTCGGAGCGTCCACCGAGCGCTATCGCTTCTTACGCTCTTCGATGAAGAGCACCCTGCGCGAACAGCGCGCGAGCTGGTCGAAATGGCCGAGCTACCAAAGACCACAGTGCTGCGGCTGATCCAGACCCTCGAAGGATCCGGCTATCTCTACAGTCGGCCGGACGGCCGAATCTGTTTAGGCCCACGGCTGATCCGGCTCTCGCGAGCGGTGGATCTGGTGTGGCGGCTGCCCGTCGCCGTGCAGGCGACGATGGAACAGCTCTGCGAGCGCAGCCGCGAGACGGTGAATCTGTACGTGCTCGAAGGTCAGTGGCGGGTCTGCGCAGCTCAGAAGCAGGGGCCGCAGAGCATCCGGTACGTCGTGCCGATCGGCATGCGGTTGCCGCTGTGGGGTGGCGCTTCGGCGAAGGTGCTCTTAGCAGACGCACCGACGGAGCTGATTGATCTGGCGCTCGCTCAGAGCGGCAAAGATGCGAGCTATCGCGCATGGCTGATGCACGAGCTCGAGCGTGTCCGCCAGGCAGGAGTTGCGACCAGTCATGGTGAGC
This sequence comes from Chloroflexota bacterium, assembly GCA_040003565.1. GTDB lineage: Bacteria > Chloroflexota > Limnocylindria > P2-11E > P2-11E > CF-39. The sequence continues at coordinate 13,378 of JBDUCG010000020.1, forward strand.
GCGAACGGGGGTCGTCCTCGGTGGCGGCGCCGATCCGCGCCGGCGATCGCACGGTGGCCGCGCTCGCGATCTCTGGACCAACGATGCGATTCACCGACGTGCGGGTCCATGAGTTCGCGGAATTGCTGAAGAACGCGACGCGGGACATGGAACGGTCGTTCACGAAGGACATGAAGCAGGACGCCCTTGGAGCGGTATGGGTCGACGCGAGCGCAGCGCGCTGACTCGTTTTCGTGAGGGGGGACACGCCTGGTGGGAGACCGCCATAAGCGATGTTCAGCCCGGGCGGATCGTCATCCGTGGCGAGCGCATCGAGCACCTCATCGAATCAATGTCGTATGCGGGGGTCGTCGGTCTAATGGTCGGCAATCTCCGGCTCTCGAACGTGCAGGCGAGGTTGCTCGAAGCCGCACTGATCGCGGGTGTCGATCACGGGGTGCGCGCGCCGTCGATCGCCGCCGCCCGGATGGCCGCGACCTGCGGTGTCCCACTCAACTGCGCCGTCGCGACAGGTATCAACCTGCTAGGCGACGACCATGGCGGCGCCGGCGAGCAATGCATGGAGCTCTTTTACGAGGCCGAGACCCGAGTTGCGGCTGATCCCACATCTTTGGGATCGGTCGCGACGACGCTGATCGCCGAGCGGCTGCGGTCCGATGAAAGGGTCCCCGGCTTCGGCCACCAACTGCATAAGGATGAAGACCCCCGTCGGAGTCCGATGCTGCGGCTCATCGACAGTGCGATCGCCGCAGGTGAAATCAAAGGAACCTTCGCACGGGCCGCGCTTGCCTTGGAAGCGGCCCTCGGTCGGGCGAAGGGCCGCACCCTCGGGCTGAACGTCGACGGCGTGACAGCGATCGTCTATTGCGAGCTTGGCCTACCTCCGGCCGCGGCGAAGGGTCTGTTCTGTCTCTCGCGCGGTGTTGGCATCGTCGCCCACGCGCTCGAAGAGATGCAATCCGGAACGCGTATCAAGGGTCCATGCCC
>JBDUCG010000195.1:0-4203 GCA_040003565.1 Chloroflexota bacterium
GCGGCCTTCGTCGAGAACGAGGATGCGGTCCGCGTGCAGGATCGTGCTCACGCGCTGCGCGACGATCACGACCGCCGCGTCGCCGGTCTCGGCGCGAAGCGCTCGCCGCAGGCGCGCGTCGGTCGCGGCGTCAAGCGCGGAGAAGCAGTCGTCGAAGAGGTAGATCGCCGGTCGCTTCACGAGCGCTCGCGCGATAGCCAGACGCTGGCGCTGTCCCCCGGAGACGTTGGTGCCGCCCTGGTCGATCGGCGCCTCGAGCTGCTCGGCCATGGCCGCGACGAAGTCGCGGGCTTGGGCCACCTCGAGAGCGCGCCACAGCTCGGCGTCGGTCGCCTGCTCGTTCCCGAAGCGCAGGTTGTCGGCGACGGTGCCTTTGAACAGGTACGCGGCCTGTGGAACCAGGCCGATGCGGCTCCAAAGACGGTCGAGCGACTGCTCGCGCACGTCGACGCCGTCGACCAGGACGCTGCCGCCGGTGACGTCGAAGCCGCGCGTGACGAGCGTGAGCAGCGTGGTCTTCCCGGAACCGGTGCCGCCGATGATCCCGGTCGTCGTCCCGGGACGGAGCGCGAAGGACAGGTCGTGCAGCACCGGCCTCTCACTGTGCGGATACGCGAAGGTGACGTCCCGCATTTCGACGAGACCGGTATTCGAATCGGGCTCGACCGGTGCGGACGGATCCGCCACGGACGACGTCGTCCGCACGACGTCCTCGATGCGCTGTGCGCTCGCCTCCGCACGCGGCACGAGGATGACCATGAAGACGGCCATCATCACCGCGAACAGGATCTGGAAGATGTACATCAGGAAAGCGGTGAGATTGCCGATCGGCATCTCGCCGCTGTCGACGAGATGGCCGCCGAACCACAGCACCGCCACGGTCGACAGATTCATGATGCCGAGCAGGCTCGGCATCGCGAGCGCGAAGATCCGGTTGACCCGGAGGGCGGTCGCCGTCAGATCCGCGTTCGCGGTATCGAAGCGGCGCTGCTCCGAGCGGATGCGGATGAACGCCCGAACGACGCGGATGCCCGTGATCTGCTCGCGCAGGACCTCGGTGATCCGGTCGATCCGCCCCTGCATCTGCCGGAAGAGCGGCACGGAGATCGCGACCAGCGTGCCGATCACCGCGGCCATGAGCGGGACGATGACCACCAGGGTCAGGGCGAGCCTGGCGTTCTCGCGGATCGCCATGATCACCCCGCCGACCGCCAGGATCGGCGCGGTGAGGAGGATCGTGAGCGCGATCTGCAGGAAGAGCTGGACCTGCTGGACGTCGTTCGTGTTGCGGGTGATGAGCGATGCGGTGCCAAAGCGCGTCATCTCGCGGGCCGAGAAGTGCTGCACGCGCTCGAAGACCGCACCGCGGATGTCGCGGCCGACGCCCATGGACGCGCGCGACGCGAAGTACACGCCGACGATCGCGAGGACGCCGAGGATGAGCGTGACGCCGAGCATGAGCGCGCCGACGCGCCAGATGTAGTCGGTGTCGCCCTTGGCGATCCCGTTGTTGATGATGTCGGCGTTCAGATTGGGCAGGTACAGGTTGGCGATCGATTGGATCAGCAGCAGCACAGAGACGATCGCCACCTCACCGCGATATCTCGGCACGAACCGACGGAGCAGGCGGATCAGCATCAGTGGGCCACGCGGTCGGCGCTCTGCGCGCTGATCCGAAGGAACGCCTGGAGCGTGGTGGCGAGCGCGTCGCGCTCGCTCGGTGTCATCTTCTCGATCATCTGTGTGAAGTGGTCGGACGACCCTCGTTCCATGATGTCCAGGATCCGCTGGCCACGGCCTGACAGCTCGACCAGGACCGTGCGCCGATCATCCGGATCGGAGCGCCGGGTCACGAATTTGCGCTGGACCATGCGATCGATCAGCGCCGATGCGCTCGCGGCGGTCATGCCCAGCGCCTCCGCGAGGTCGCTCATGCGCCGCGGCTGCCTGCGAGCCAGCACGGAAAGGCCGCGGAGCTGCGTGAAGGTCAGGTCGGCGGCGCTCCAGCGCGGGCGCGCCGCGCTCATGAGCTCACGCCACTGATGCAGCAGGTCCTGGATCTCCGAGTTGCTTCGAGTCACGGAGATAGTCTATGTGACGTGAAGTATCAGGTCAATTCTGGCGCGCGCCTCCGAAGACGCGCGCGCACGATCGCGACGACCTCCTGCAGCTCGCCGATGCGCATCGCGTAGGCCGCGGCGAGATAGATGCCGAGGCCGAAGCTCGCGGCGAGGAGGGTCTGCACGAAGAGCAGCAGCTTTGGGGGGTCCTGGGCAAGGTTGAGCGGGATGTTGGTGACGTTGATGAAGAAGAACATCGCGACGCCCATGAAGAGCGCCGCGGTGATCTGTTTGAGCGTCGCGTAGCCGAGGCCGACGAGGCGCAGGCGCGCGCGCGGCGCGAGGAGCATCAGGAGCAGCGCCGCCTCGGCGAGCGTCGCGACCGAGTTCGCAAGGGCCAGGCCATTGATGCCCAGCACCGGTGCGAGCGTGACCGAGAGGACGACGTTGGCGCCGATCGAGATGAGCGTCAGCGCGACCGGCGTCGTGGTATCGCGCGACGCGTAATACGCGCGCGCCAGGATCTGCACCAGCGCGTGGCCGACGAGACCGAGCGCGTAGAACAGGAATGCGGCCTGGACGAGCTCGCGGGCGTCGGGGCCGAACTCACCGTATTGGAAGAGCAGGTTCACGATCGGACGGCGCAGAACGACCATGAGGATGGCGGTCGGGAGCGTGAGGAACAGGATCCAGCGGATCGCCTGTTGCAGCGCGTCGCGCATCTTCGCCGCCTGGCCAAGCGACGCGTAGTGCGATAGGGCCGGGAAGACCGCCGCCGAGATCGCGATCGAGAACACGCCGAGAGGCAGCAGCATGAGCTGGAAGGCGTAGTTGAGGGCCGTGAGCGATCCGGGGCGCATGCCTGACGCGAGATAGGTGTCGACGAAGAAGACGATCTGGACCGCGCCCAGCGCGAGGGTGCGCGGCCCGGCCAGAAGGAAGATCTCGCGGACCCCCGGATGGCCGAGATCGAAGCTGAACTGGTACTTCGTGCGGCGAAAGGTGAGCTCCGGCAGCTGGACCAGGAACATCATCACCGCGCCTGCGACAACGCCGTACGCGAGGGCGTGAATGCCGAGGAACGGCGCGGCGAAAAGCGCGAAGAGGATCTGCACGCCGTTGTACACCAGGGGCGCGATGGCACCCGCGAGGAATTGCCGGTAGGACTGCAGCACGCCGGTCACAAGCGCCGACAGGCCCATGAAGATGGGGCTCAGCAGCATGACCCGCGTGAGCTCGATCGTCAGCTCGAGCTGACCCGGTTGACTCGCGAAGCTCGGTGACACGATGAGGTTGGTCACGATCCACGGTGCCGCGAGCCACATCAGGCCGGACAGGACCATGAGCGACACGACCACGACGTTCATCACGGTCGAGGCCACGTGCCACGCCTCGCTCTCGCGCTCTTTGGCGAGGTAGCCGGCGAACACGGGAATGAACGCCGACGTGAGTGCGCCAGCCACGACGAGGTTGAAGAGCGCGTCGGGGATGCGGAAGGCGGCCCAGAACGCGTCGAGCTGGGTGGTTTCGCCGAACGTCGCGCCGAAGACCGAGAGACGGAGCCAACCGAGGATCCGGCTGGCGATGAGCGCGGCGATCATGACGAGCGACGCCCGGGCGATGGACATCGTCACGGCGTGAGTATGACTTGCGCTATCGTTCCGCCTCTATGGCGAAGAAGAAGCGCTCCGCCCTCAAACGCATCCGTCAGACGGAGCGGCGCACCACGATCAAGACCGTCGCCCGCTCGGCCGCGCGCAGCGCCGTGAAGGCCGCGAGGTCCGCGATCGAAAAGGGCGGCGAGACCGTGCAAGAGGCCGTCGCCGAAGCCGCGAGCATGCTCGACCGCGCAGCGAAGCGTGGCGCGATCCACAAGAACGCGGCGCGCCGCAAGCGCAGCCGGATCGCGAAGCGCGCGGCGAAGAGCACGAAGAAGAGCTAACTAAGACTCCGTCGCGACCGTCCCGGCCGACCCATCCACGACGACCCGCTCGCCGGTCACGATGCGCTCGGTCGCGTTCGGCACGCCGACGACGGCGGGGATCCCGTACTCGCGCGCGACGACGGCGCCGTGCGACATCATCCCGCCCATCTCCATCACCAGCGCGCTCGCCGTGAGGAAGAGCGGCGTCCATCCCGGATC
>JBDUCG010000196.1:0-4150 GCA_040003565.1 Chloroflexota bacterium
GTCGCGCTCGCGATCCCGCTGGGGATCATGGCGGCGGTGAAGCAGGACAGCTGGCTCGACTACGCGATCCGGATCTTCAGCATCGGTGGCCTCGCGATGCCGAGCTTTTGGATCGGCATCATGATGGTCCTCGTCACCCTCACGCTGTGGGGCTGGGCGCCGCCGGTGGTCTTCACGCCGCTGTTCGACGATCCGATCGCCAATCTCGCCGGTCTGATCCTGCCCGCGATCGCTGTCGGGTACCGCTACTCGGCGGTGTCGATGCGCATGACACGCTCGACCGTCTTGGAGGTCCTGCGCGAGGACTACGTCCGGACTGCGCGCGCGAAGGGGCTGCGCGAGACGCTCGTCGTCGTGCGGCACGCGCTGCGGAATGCGCTGCTCCCCGTCGTGACCGTCGTGAGCCTGGAGTTCGCGTTCCTCATCGGCGGTCTCGTCGTGACCGAGCAGGTCTTCAACCTCAACGGGATCGGCAAGCTGCTGGTCGACGCGGTGGCGCACCGCGATTACCCATTGATCCAGGCGCTGGTCCTGCTGTTGGCCGCGGTGTTCGTCATCGTGAACTTCGTGGTCGACATGGTGTACGTAGTGCTCGACCCGCGGATCCGGTACTCGTAGATGATCGAGGCCGAGCCCCGCCACGCCGCAGAGCGCGCCTCGTCCGCGGACGAGATCGCCAAGCGCCGGTACCTCGAATCGACCGGCGGCCGGCGCTTCGTGCGGTTCTGGGTCGACTTCATCAAGCGGCGCCCGCTCGGCACAGCGGGCGCGGTCCTCATCCTCGTCATGCTCCTCGCCGCGGCGTTCGCCGATGTCATCGCTCCGTACGACCCGACGGCGATCAACTTTCCCGATCTGCTCAAGCCGCCGTCATCCACGCACTTGCTTGGCGCGGACAACTTCGGTCGCGACGTCTTCTCGCGCGTGATCTTCGGCTCTCGCACAGCACTGCTGGTGGGATTCACCGCGTCATTCGTCGGATGCACGCTCGGTCTGGCGCTCGGTGTCGCGGGTGCGTACCTCGGCGGGCGGACCGACCAGATCATCCAGCGCCTCATGGACGTGCTGCTGTCGTTCCCGCTGATCGTCATCGCGATCGCCGTCGTCGCCGCGCTCGGGGCCGGTGAGGACAAGATCATCAACGTCATCGCCGCGATCACGGTGCCGATCGTCCCGCGCGTGGCCCGTGTCGTGCGCTCGAGCGCGCTCAGCATCGTCCAGATGCCGTACATCGAGGCGACGCGCTCGGTGGGATCCGGCGCGGTCAGGATCATGCTCCGGCACATCGCACCGAACGTCTTCGCCCCGTACCTGATCATGCTCACCGCCTTCCTCGGTCAGGCGATCCTGCTGGAGGCATCGCTCTCGTTCCTGGGCCTGGGCGTCTTCGAGCCAACGCCGTCGTGGGGGCTGATGCTGCGGGGTGCCGGCATGCAGTTCCTCGAACAGGCTCCGTGGCTCGCCATCGCGCCCGGGGTCGCGATCAGCATGGCCGTGTTCGGGTTCAACCTGTTCGGCGACTCGCTGCGCGATGCGCTCGACCCGCGTCTCCGGACGGGGTAGCCGTGCTTCGCGCGAGCGACGTGATCCGCCTGCACATGGGGCACTACACGATCCCGCCCGAGTTCCCGCGCGCGCCCGAGCTGCAGGGAGCAGCCATCGTCGTGACCGCGTATCTCGTGCGGCATCCCCAGGGGCCGATCCTGCTCGATACCGGATTCGCAAAGGGTCACGCGAAGGCCGAGGCGCTCTTCCATCCGGTGATGCGACCGTTCGAAGATGTCATGCGCGAGGTCGGTCTGCACACCGACGATGTGCGCGCGCTGGCGAACTGCCATCTCCACGTCGACCACTCGGGCAATAACTGGCGCTTTCCGGGGAAGCCGATCTTCGTGCGACGCGTCGAGCGCGACGCCGCGGCAACGACGCTGGACTACTCGCTCCCGGACAAGACGATCGCGTTCCCCGGCGCGACGCTCGAGCTGCTGGGCGAGGAAGACGCGGAGATCGCACCGGGCGTGCGCGCCATCCCGACACCGGGCCACACCGCGGGTCACCAGTCGTTCGTGGTGGACACGCAGGAGGGTCGCATCGTCGTCGCCGGCCAGGCATTCACCGACGCGTCGGATTACGCGCGCTCAGTCTTCGCGTGGAAACTGGACCGCGCCGGATCGCTGCATCCCGAGTACGCGCCGTGGGTAGCGCGTCTGCAGGAGCTCGATCCATGGCGCGTCACGTTCGCGCACGATCTCGCGATCTGGGAGCGCGAAACCTAGCGCCCGCGCTTAGAGCGTCGGGCGCAGGTCTGGTCGCGCGGGAGGTGTTAGACCCTGCGGCCCATCGCGCGGATCTGCGTCAGCGCGAGGAAGCCGAACACCGCCGCCATGGCGATGCCCACCAGAACGAACGCGGTGCCCATGGTGAACACGTCACCGTTCTTGTCGGTGCCGAGATACACCCCGGCCACCCCGGCGGTCGAGATCGAGGTCGAGTAGTACGCGAGCGCGAGTCCCATGACGGTCAGACCGATGAACGCGAGTGCTTTGGGCCAGGTTGGGTTATTCATATGCTGGCATTCAATTTCGGTTGCTCGCCCGCGTCAAGACCCCAAAAGTAACCCGCAACGGAATCGAACCTGGCGCGTTGATGCGGCGTCGGAACGCCGCACCGGCGCTGACACCGGGTGCTATCCGGCCCTACTGCCGCGCTGCTGAGCCACGGCGGCCGGAAGCGCTGCTCCTCGTGGAAGTAGGTCACTCCCCGGTCCACACCGGCTTTCGCTTCTCGATGAAAGCCTGCACGCCCTCGCGGAAGTCGCGGCTCATGTAGCAGAGCAGGATGAGGTCGGCGCTCTCCTCCGGGAGCATGCGATCGCGAATGCGGCGAAGCGCCTCCTTCGTCGCCTGCAAGGTGAGTGGCGCGTGCGATGCGATCGTGCGCGCGAGCTCGTCAACGCGGGGCACGAGCGCATCCTCATCCTGCGTCACCTCGTGATAGAGACCGATGCGGAGCGCTTCCTCGGAGCTCACGAGGCGCGCGGTGAACACGATCTCCTTCACGCGGGCGACGCCGACGAGCGACGACAGGCGCACGAGGTTCGCCATGGAGAAGCAGTTGCCGAGGGTGCGCGCGACGGGCACCCCGAAGCGCGCCGATGGCGCCGCGATGCGCAGGTCGCAGGCCGCGGCGATGGCCGCGCCGCCGCCGACGACGGGACCGCGAAGTGCGGCGATGGTCGGAACGCGCACGCGCTCGAGCGCCGTCATCCACGTATCCATGCGCTCCTCGTACTCGAGGGCATCCGTTTCCTTGGCGAATCCGCTGAACTGCGAGATGTCGGTGCCCGAGACGAACGCGCCGCCCGCGCCGGTGAGGACGAGCGCGCGAACCGCGCGATCCGCATCCACCTCGCGCGCGACCTCGGCCATGCGCTCGTACATCGCGAAGGTCATGGCATTGCGCGCCTCGGGCCGGTTGAAGGTGAGCCACACCACGTCGCCGCGGCGCTCGACGAGCACCTCGTTCATGCCGCCGCCACGGTGCCGCGCGCGACGAACGCGCGCACCTCGTCCTCCGAGTGCCCGATCTCGCGCAGGACCTCGGCCGAGTGTTCCCCCAGGAGCGGACCGGCCCGCTCGAGGCGCGCGGGCGAAGAGCGGAGGCGCAGCGGCGTTCCCAGCGCGCGCACGGTGCCGAGCTTCGGGTGCGGCAGGTCGACGAAGAAGCCGCGCTCGCGCAGGTGCGGATCGACGAACACCTTGCCGTAATCCTGGATCTCGCCGCATGGCACGCCCGCGTTCCGGAGCAGTTCCAGCCAATGCGCCGCCGGCCGCGTGGCGGTGACCTCCTCGATGAGCGGGATGAGCTCCGCCTTGTTGCGGCGCCGTAGCGTGCCATCGGCGAAGCGCGGGTCGCGTTCGAGGTGACCGAGGCCCAGGGCGGCGCAGAACGAACGCCACGTCGGCACGGTGGTCGCGCCGAGCACGAAATGCGTGTCGGCGGCGCGCACCGCCTGATAGGGACCGAGGAGCTTGTGGGCCGAGCCTGCGGCGCGCGGGATCTCTCCGGTCGTGAAGAACTGGCCCGCCTCCCAGACCGCGAGGGAGACCGACGACTCGTACATCGAGATGTCGACGAGCTGCCCGCGACC
>JBDUCG010000197.1:0-4148 GCA_040003565.1 Chloroflexota bacterium
GCGCGCGATCAGACCTTCGCCGGCGCCGAGCTCGATCGTGCCGCGCAGCTGACCCGTGCGACCCGCAGCCGTCGATAGCACGACGTCGGCGTTCTGCGCGAGCGGCACGCGCTTCGGGCGGTCGTCGAAGTTCAGCGCGACGACCACGTGTTCGCCGTCGGCCTCCCGCACGTATGCGAACACGCCCGTCGGTGCGGGCAGCGTCCGGTACGAACCCGCTCGTAGCGCGGGCGAGCCCTGGCGAAGCTGCATCAGCCGCCGGTAGAAGGAGAAGAGCGACGCCGGATCGTCGCGCTGTGTCGCGACGTTCACGCTCGCGAAATCCGGCGCGATCGGTAACCACGGCTTTCCGTTCGTGAAGCCCGCGTTGGGCGTGGCGTCCCACTGCATCGGCGTGCGCTCCGGGTCGCGGCCGTCGACGTCGACGATGCGATCGGCCGGGATCGGCACATCGGTCATGCCGATCTCTTCGCCGTAATAGATGAACGGCGTCCCGCGGAGCGTGAGGAGCATCATCGCCGCGACGCGCGCGCGATCCGGTCCGTAGCGACTCGTGGCGCGCGAGCGGTCGTGGTTCGTGAGCGTGTAGTCCGGCCAGGCGTGATGGGGAAGCAGGCGCTCCCATTCCTCGACGACGCCGCGGAAGCGCTCCGCACTCCACGGCTGCCGCAGGAAATTGAAGTTGAATGGCATCTGCAGCTCGTCGTCGTTGCCGTAGTACTTCACGAGATTCGCGAGCTTGCGCGACGAGACTTCGCCAACGGCCATGCGGTCGTCGTACTCGTCGAGCAGCTTGCGCCAGCGGCGATGGATCTCGTGCACCTCATCAAGCTCCCAGTTGCGGCGCGGCCGCCCCTTTGCGAAGAGCCGCGGGTTGTCGCGGAGGAGCTGGTCCTTCACGAGGCTGTGCGCGACGTCGATCCGGAATCCATCGACGCCACGGTCGAGCCAGAAGCGCATCACGTCGTCGATCGCCTTGCGCACATCCTCGTTCCACCAGTTGAGGTCGGGCTGCTCGGGGAGAAAGTGATGCAGGTAGTACTGGCCGGTCTTTGGATCGAGCGTCCACGCCGCCCGCTTCTGCGCCGCGCCGAACACGGCCCGCCAGTTGTTCGGCGGACCGCCGCGGCGCGGATCGGCCCACACGTACCAGGTCCGCTTCGGATCGCTCCGCGACGATCGCGACGCGACGAACCACGGATGCTGGTCGGAAGTGTGATTCGGCACGAGGTCCACGATCACGCGGATGCCGCGACGATGCGCCTCTTCGAGGAGATGATCGAAGTCGTCGAGCGTGCCGAAGAGCGGATCGATGTCGCGATAATCGGAGACGTCGTACCCGAAGTCCTTCATCGGCGAGCGGTAGAACGGCGAGAGCCAGATTGCCTGGACACCGAGCGATCTGGGGCTGCCGTCATTCAAATGGTCGAGTCGGCGCGTGATGCCGGGGAGGTCGCCGACGCCATCGCCGTTCGAATCTTGGAACGATCTTGGGTAGATCTGATAGAAAACGCCCTCGCGCCACCACGACCCGCTCACGCGCAGAGCGTAGCCGCGTGGCGGCACGACCCCTGCAGCCTGTCATGCAGGGGGTAGAGATGAAAGAGAACGAAACACCGCGCAATCAGGAAGGACAGCCACCGACGCGCGACCCGAAAGAGACCGCGCAGCGTCTCGATCAGAAGGCCGACGAGCAGGAGGGCGGATCGAATCGCGCCCGCACCGAGGACAAAGCGCGTGAGGCGCGCGAGGGCAACGACAAGCCAGAAAGCGGCAAGCATCGCGTGGTGGGCTTCGGCGGCTAGCACACAGCCGCCCTGCTAACTCGCACAGCAACCGCGCAGCACTGTTACCGATTGCGGTAGCGGTCTTGCATCGTGCCTCGTCGTGGACGACATCGCCGATCGATTTGATCTGGGTGCACGAGTGGGCGGCGACGGCAGTGCGGACGTGTACCGAGCGTTCGACCACGAGCTCCACCGCGACGTGGTGCTGCGCATCGCGCGCGCCGACGTCATCAGCGACGCCGAGTACGTAAGGAGCTTCGAACGCGAAGCGGAGGCGGCCTCGGGCATCCGCCACCCGAACATCGCCGAAGTGCTCGACCACGGCACGGCCGGCGGCAGGCCATTCCTGGTGCGACAGCTGGTCGAAGGGGACACGCTCGCCGCTCGCATCGAGCGGCACGGTGCGCTCCCGGAGGACGAAGCGCGTTCGTTCGCCGAGCAGCTCGCGCGCGGGCTCGCGGCCGCGCATGCGCGCGGTGTGCTGCATCGGGATCTGCATGCGGGAAACGTCATCGTGACGGCCGACGGCGTCGCGAAGATCGTCGACTTCGGTGTGCCCGCCGTGCCGCGCCATCCTTCGCCCGAGCAGGTCGCGGGTCAGTCCATCGATGAGCGTGCGGATGTGTACGGACTCGGTGCCGTCCTCTATCAGATGCTGACCGGGCATGTCCCGCGCGGACGTCCGGTCTCGCCGACACGGCTTGGACGCCGCGTGAGCAAGGGCATCGCGGCGGTCGCGATGCGCGCGCTGGAGAGGGATCCCGCGCGGCGCTACCCGACGGTGGCCGCGATGGGCGATGCGCTCGTCGGGGCCGCTCCCGCGCCCGTGATACGACCAGCTCTCGTGCGGCCGGCGGCCGTACGTCCTCCTCCAGTCCGTCCGCAGCCGGTTCGCGCCGCGCCGGGCCGCCGCCGCGTTTCAGCGGTGCCCTTCGCCCTCATCGGGATCGCTCTTCTCTTCTTTGCGATCGCCGCACTCGCGCTCCTCCGTCCTCCGGCGAGAACGGCAGTGCTGTCCGCGACGACGACGCCGGTCGCGACCGCGACAGCAACGCTCCCGCCACCCCCGACCTCGCTCCCACCGGTGGAGACGACGCCGGAGCCGACGCCGGCCGCGCCGCCGGAGTCTCCGACCGCATTTCCTAGCGCCCCGATCGCGGCTCAGACTCCCGCGACCGCGGTGGTGGCGTCCTTCTACGACCTCGTCGAGCAGAAACGCTACGACGAGGCGGCCGCGCTCTGGTCAGCGCGGTTGCAGGCGACCTATCCGCCCGCGACCAACATCTACGGGCGTTTCGACCGCACGCGACAGATCGTGCTGCGCGGGCTCGCGCAGACCGCACAGAGCGGGGCGACCGCCACCGTGACCGTCGATCTGCTCGAGGTGCTCGACAGCGGCGTGACGCGGCACTGGGTCGGCCAGTGGCAGATGATCTGGGACGGATCGCGCTGGCTCATGGACGCACCGAACCTCCGCGCCGCGTAGTCGTAGGCTCCGAGGCGTGGGCGGCGCGGGCGCTCTTCAAGATCGGTACTCGCCGAACGGCATGTGCTTCGGCTGCGGGCCACGCAACGAGCGGGGACTCCGCATCAAGAGCATCCCGCAGGGCGACGGCGTCATGGCGACCTGGCGTGCCGAGAAGTTCCACGAGGCATTCGAAGGCGTGCTCTCCGGCGGGATCATCGGCACGCTCATGGACTGCCACTCGAACTGGACCGCTGCGTATTTCCTGATGAAGCGCTCCGGCGCCGACGCACCACCGACGATGGTCACGGCCGAGTACAGCATCAAGCTCAAACGGCCGACACCGACCGAAGGCGACATCGTGATCGCCGCGCGTCCGGTCGAAGTCTCCGACGACCGCGCGACCATCGAAGCGGAGCTGCGCGCAGGCGGCAAGGTCTGCGCGACGTCCACCGGAGTCTTCGTCGCGGTGAAGCCGGGTCATCCGGCGTATCACCGCTGGTGAGCGCGTAGTCTCGAGCAACGCTCCGGAGGAGGAACACATGCTTCAGAAGTCGCCCATGTACGCGTACATCCCGGCCTCGGACATCGCTCGCGCCAGGAAGTTCTACGAAGAGAAGCTCGGATTCAAGCCGTCCGACGAGCCGCAGGGCGGCGTTGTCTACGAGTGCGGCGACCACACCGGGTGCCTTCTGTATCCGACGCCCAACGCCGGTACCTCGAAGGCGAGCCAGGCGTTCTGGCGGGTCGACGACGTTGCGAAAGAGGTCGCCGAGCTGAAGGCGCGCGGCGTGACGTTCGAGGAATACGACTACCCCGGCCTGAGGACCGTGAACAGCATCGCCGACGCCGGAGGCGCGAAGGCGGCCTGGTTCAAGGACTCCGAGGGCAACATC
>JBDUCG010000198.1:0-4141 GCA_040003565.1 Chloroflexota bacterium
TGGCGATCTCGATCTCCTCCGGCCGCGCGTGGATCGCGGGCTCGTCGATCTGGATATAGCGCGCGCCCGCGGCCTGGAGGTCCTCCGCTTCCTGCCGCACCACTTCCGCCAGCGCGAGCGCGGCATCACGCCGCGTCTTGTACGCCTCGTTGTAGGACCAGTCGAGCATCGTGTACGGACCTGTGAGCATGCCCTTCACGGGACGGTCAGTGAGCGACTGCGCGTAGCGGAACCAATCGACCGTCATCGGCTTCGGCCGGCTGACCGGCGAGGCGATGATCGGCTTGTGGTAGTAGCGGTTCCCATACGAGCGCACGAGACCGCCAAGGCGGAAGCCCTCGAGGCGCTCCGCGAAGTACGCGACCATGTCGCCGCGGTACATCTCGCCGTCGACGAGGATGTCGATGTCGAGGCGCTCCTGACGCCGGATCCACTCCTCGGTCGCCTTCCGCTCCAGGTCGAAGAGCTCGGTCTCGCCCAGCTTTCCCCGCGCATTGGCATTGCGGGCCTTCTGCAGGTAATCGGGCTTGCCGAACGAGCCAACGGTGGTCGTGAGCAGGATCTGATCGCTCATGCCTTCACCCCTCCGGTCGCGTGCGCCGCCGCGACCAGCACCTTCAGCTTTTGTACCGCGACATCGTGTGGCAGGTATTCGAGACCCGTCGTCGGAGCGACCCAGAGGTACTCCGCGGGTATGCGCTTGAGTGCCGTCTCGATGAGCTTCACGAGCTCGCCTTCGGTCTCGACCCGCGTGTTGCGCGCGTCGACGATACCCAGGACGACGGTCTGACGAATTGTCGTCAGCTTGTCCAGCGCGCGCGTGTCGCGGCTCCGGACGTCGATCCCGACCTGCGCCACGGGGAACGCCGCGAGCGCGTCGAGCAGCTTATCGGCCGGGAAAAAGAACGTTTGCAGCGCGAGCGGCACGCCGGCCGCGGCCATACGCTCGATGGCGGCCCGGGCGAGCGCGAAATGCTCCGGGTGCGCGACCAGCGCCGGCTCCTCGACGTCGACGAGCGTCGCGCCGGCCTTACCCAGTCCGCGGATCTCCGCCGCGATCGCGTCGGCCACGGCCAGCGTGCGGGCCTCGAGCGACGGGTAGTGGTTATCGATGGCGAGCGTCGCGAAAGTCAGCGGACCACACACCGCCGCCTTCAACTGACCGCGAGCCTCGCGCTTCGCGAATTCGAAATCACGCACGAGCGTCGTTCCCTCGCTCGTGATCGGTCCGCTGATCACCGGCTGCCGGAAGTACGTGTTGTTGTCGTAGAACCGCTCGAGCGGTCCGCGCTCGCAGCCGGTCCACGCGCGCGCGAACGGCGCGAGCATGTCGTCCCAGCGGATCTGGCCGTCGTTGATCACGTCGACACCCGCCCAGTCGAGCTCACCGATCGCCCAGCGGGTGCTCTCATCGAGCACGCCGGAAAGGCCATTCGCATCGAGCTCGCCGCGGTCGTGCTTATGCAGCGCGCGGCGGAGATCCTGATGCTCGTCCGAGATCTTGGGGTAGGCGCCGATCACGGTCGTCTTCATGGGTTCGACTCCTTCACCTTTGGTCGTGGTAGCAGGCCTGCCCGCTCTGCGACGATCGGGATCGCTTCCGGCCATTCGATCGCATAGATGTGGACGCCGTGCACGCCCGGAAGCGCGCGCAGCGACTTCAGCATCTCGACCGCGATGGCGATGCCCTCCTGCTCCGCATCGGCTGCCTTTCTCAGGCGCTCGACGATCTCGCCCCCGAGCGCGACACCGGGCACGCGCGCGAGGCGTTCGGCCTGCTCCGCGGAGCGCAGCACGAGGACACCGGCGATGACGGATGCCTCGCGTCCGCCGCCGACGCGCCGCAGCTCGGCGAGCCACTGGCTGAAGGTCGCGAGGTCGAAGACCGGCTGTGTCTGCAGGAAGTCCGCGCCCGCGTTGATCTTCTCGACGGTCTTCTCGAGCTCCAACGCCATCGGCTTGCCGAAGGGTGATGCGGTCGCGCCGATGAAGTACTCCGGCGCCTGCTTGATCTCATCGCCGGAAAGGAACTTGTGCTCGTCGCGCATCGAGACCGCCATCTTCACGAGTCCGACCCCGTCGAGGTCCTTGACGTGCACCGCGTCGGGGTGATTGCCGTGCTTCGGGTCGTCGCCACTCATGAACAGGAAATTGTCGAGACCGAGGGCGGCCGCGCCGAGGAGGTCGGCCTGCAACGCGATCCGATTCCGATCGCGTCCGGTGATCTGGACGACAGGCTCGACGCCCGCATCGCGAACGAGCACCGCGGCGGGGATCGCGGCCATCGCGACGACGCCGCGGTTGCTGTCGGTCACGTTGACGGCGTCGACGTTGCCTTTCAGCACGCCGGCCCGCCGCTTCACGGCCGTTCCGGATGCGCTCTTGGGCGGGTTGAGTTCGGCGGTCACGACGAACTCGCCCTGCCGGAGTAGCGCTGCGAGGTTGCTCAAATGAAAAACGACCTCTCCATATTCAAGAGAAGTCGCCCTTTACGGGTCGACCCTCTCTCATCTTTCCCTGTTCCGCAGGGCCGGAGTTGGCACCGTAGCGGGCCTCCGCTGGTTGCCGAGGCGTCATCGGGCCGTTCCCTCAGCCTCTTCTGGATGAAAAAAGGATCGCGTCTGAACTTTCGTCGAATCGTAACACGTACACTCTCGCGGTTCCCATGACCAAACGGCTCGTCGACCGGACCTTGCGCGCGTTCACCGACGATCTCTCCTCCGATGCGGCCGTCCCCGGCGGAGGCAGCGCGGCGGCGTACGCCGGCGCGCTCGGCGCGGCCCTCGCGGCGATGGTGGCGCGGATCGCGGCGAAGAAGTCGGACGATGGTTGGTTCACCGACTACGTCGCGGAGATGGACAACCTGCGCGCGGATTTCCTCCGCTTGGTGGACGACGACAGCGCGGCCTACAGCGCCGTGTCGGAGGCGATGAAGCTGCCGAAGACGAACGACGACGAGAAGCGCGAGCGCACCGAACGCATCCAGTCCGCTTTGCTCGGGGCATCCCGCGTCCCACTCGAGGTCGCGAAGACAAGCCGGCGGCTCCTCGACGCGTGCGAGCGCGGGATCGCGAAGGCGACGCCCGCGACCGCGAGCGACGTCGGCGTCGGCGCGCTCATGGCCGAGGCCGCCCTGCGCGGCGCGTCGCTGAACGTGATGATCAACCTCGCCTCAGTGAAGGACCCCGCCCAGGTCAAGGCGCTTTCGGAGGACCTCGACCGCGCGCTCGACGGCGCCGAAGCGCAGCGCAAACGGATCACGGACTTCGTCGAGACGCGCATCGCGCGCTGATGCGACTGCTGCACGGGCGACCGCTCGCCGAGCGGTTGAACGCGCGCTCCCGCGAACGATCTGACACCCTCGAGGGGCGCGGCATCCACCCCGCGCTGGCGGTGATCTCCGTCGGCATCGACCCGGCCGCGAACACGTACCTGCAGCGCCTCGCGCGTGGCGGCAAAGCGCTCGGCATCGCTGTCCGCGATGTCTCGCTCAAGCACGACGTGACCGAGCAGGCGGTGATCGCCGAGCTCGATCGAGCGAGTCGAGATCGTGCGACACACGGCGTGCTACTTCTGACGCCGCTTCCCGGGAAACTGGATGAAGGCCACCTCGTCGACCACATTGCGCCGGAGAAGGACGTCGAAGGCCTGAGCCCGCAGAACGCCGGGCTGTTGTTCGACGGACGCCCGCGATTCGTGCCGTCCACCGCCGAGGCCATCGTCGAGCTCCTGAAGTTCCACGACATACCGCTCGCGGGCGCGACCGTGGTCGTCGTCGGACGCAGCACGGTCGTCGGTCGCCCCGCCGCGGCACTGCTGCTGAACGAGCACGCCACCGTGACGGTCGCGCACCAGCGGACGACCGACGTCGGGGCGCTCACGCGTCTTGCGGCCGTGGTCGTGGTCGCCGTCGGGCGAGCCGGCTTCCTCACCGGCGACATGGTCGCGGCGGGCGCGACCGTGATCGATGCGGGCATCAACGTCACGCCCGCCGGGATCTCGGGCGATGTTGATGCCGATAGCGTCGCGAGCGTCGCCGGCGCGCTTAGCCCAGTGCCGGGCGGCGTCGGAGCGGTGACGACCGCGCTACTACTGCGGAACGTGCTGACCGCGGCGGAGGCGCAGACCGCGGGCGGTTAGC
>JBDUCG010000021.1:0-13974 GCA_040003565.1 Chloroflexota bacterium
TCGAGGAGCTGGCGGCGGTACATGCTCGCGTACAGGCGATTCAGCTCCAGCAGCTCGCGGTGCGTGCCGCGTTCGGCGATGCGGCCCTCGTCGAGGACGAGTATCTCGTCCGCGTCTTTCACGGTCGAAATGCGGTGGGCGACGACGATGCTCGTGCGCTCGCGCATCACGCCCCGAAGGCGCTTGAGGATCTCCGCCTCGGTGTACGTGTCGACGGCGGACAGCGCGTCGTCGAGGATCAGGATGCGCGGGTCCTTCGCCACGGCCCGCGCGATCGCCGTGCGCTGCTTCTGCCCGCCGGAGAGCGTCACGCCGCGCTCGCCGATCATCGTGTCGTACCGCGCCGGGAAATCGGCCACATCCTTGCCGAGCTGTGAGACCTCGCCCGCCCACTCGAGCTCGGCAGCGGTCAGCGGACGATCGGTCCCGAAGCCGACGTTCTCGCGGAGCGGGACCGAGAACAGGAACGTCTCCTGCGGGACGTACCCGACCGCGCGCCGAAGCGCGGCGAGCGGGTAGCGCTTCACGTCGATGCCGTCGATGAGGATCTCGCCCTGCTGCGCGTCGAAGAGCCGCGGCAGCAGGTTGACCAGCGTGCTCTTGCCGGAGCCGGTCGGTCCGACGATGGCGAGCGAGCCGCCCGCCGGGACGGCGAACGAGACGTCGTGGAGCACGATCGTCTGCCCGTAGGCGAATGACACGCCGCGCATCTCGACGCCGCCCTTGATCGGCATATCGACCGGGTCGACCGGGTCGGCCACCGTCGCCTGCGCGTCGTACACCGCCTGCAGCCTGCGCAGCGACGCCCAGCCCTGCTGGATCATGTTCACGACCTCGCCGAGCGCGATCATCGGCCACGAGATGAGCTGCAGGTACGCGAGGAACTGGACGAGCTGACCGATCGTGAGCCGATGCTCGATCGCGTCCTGCCCCCCGATATAGAGGATCGCGAGGACCGCGCCACCGAGGATCAAGCCCATCATCGGCCAGAGCAGGCCGTTGACCTTCGCGAGCGCGACCGCCTTATCGAGGTAGTCCCGGTTCACGACCGCGAAAGACCGGATCTCCGCCTCCTCTTGCGAGAACGCCTTCACCACGCGGATGCCCGAGAAGTTCTCCTGGGCCTTCGCTGAGAGGTCGCCGAACTGCGCCTGGAGCTGCTCGAAGCGCTTGTTGACGCGCCGCCCGACGATCCAGAACACGTACGAAGAGAACGGGGTGAGGATGAGTGCGACAAGCGCGAGCTTCGTGTCGACGCCGAACATCGACACGAACGTGAAGAGGAGGGTGAGCAGCGTGTTGGTCAGCATCAGGATGCCGAAGCCGATCATCTGACGCACGGCCTGTAGGTCGTTGGTGAGTCGCGCCATGAGGTCACCGATCCGCTGATGCTGAAAGTACCCGAGCTGCATCGTCTGGAGATGCGCGAGCAGGTCGTTGCGCATGCGGTACTCGATCCGACGCGATGCATCGAGGATCCGCCATCGTCCGAAGCCCCGCAGCGTGCTCTCGATGGCCGACAGCACGACCATGAGCGCGGCAAGCCGCAGCACGGTCCCAAGCTCGGAGCCCTGCGTGAGCGCGTCGACGATGCGGCCGATGATCAGCGGCGCGAGCACCGCGACGAACGCGGACACGCCGACGATCGCGACGCCCACGGCGAGCCGGAGCTTGTGCTGACCGAGGTAGTGCAGGAAGGTGGCCCGGGGAGAGGTCACGGGAGATTCGATTTTAGCCGGACGGCGCGACCTCCCAACCACACTCCGAACACGATGATCGCCGCGAGCACGAACACGATCGAGACCCCCCACACGTCGGCGATCGGACCCACGAAGATGAGCGGGAGCAGGCTGAAGATCGACACGAGCACGTTGAGCACGCCGAAGACGCGGCCACGGATGTCGTCGCGAAGCTGCTCCTGCAGCAAGGTCATCGCGGGCACCGTGATGAACGCGTACGCGAGGCCGAAGAAGAGCGCGGTCACGCTGATCATGCCGATGAAGAGCGGGAGCGCCTCACCGAGCACACCGCCCAGCCGCGAAGCGAACACGTCTGCGAACGGCCGCGCCGCGGCCAGGGCGAGCAGCGCCAGGCCGACGACGAGAAGCCCCGTCCCGATGGCGTTGGCGCGGGTGATGCGGTTGCCCACGACGTTCAACAGGCCGAGGCCCAGAACGACGCCGATCCCGGCGGGCGCGACGAGCACCACGACGTTTCGCTCGCCGAGCTTCAGCACTTCACGAACGAAGCCGGGCCCGAGCGCGCCCGCCACGGCGATGAGCGTGTACGTCAGCGCGATGTAGACCATGGCCCAGGTGACGATGGGCGTCGCGCGCAGGTAGTGGTACGCCTCCGAGATCCCCTGGCGGGTCTCGGTGAAGGCGCGCTCCGCCAGCTCCGCGCTGATGAGGTGCGCCGCCTTTTGCGGTGGCGGTGACTTGGGGAGCGTCGCGCAGAGCAAGGACGAGACGCCGAACATCAATGCGACGACGATCCACAGGAAATCGAAACCGTAGAGGCTCACCGCGATCGGCCCGAGGATGATGAACCCGAGCAGGAACGAGCCGTTGAACGTGAACGTGAACAGCGAGTTCGCCACGAGCAGGTCGCGCTTGCGAACGATGCCGGGGATCGTCGCCGACTCCGCCGGAACGAAGAAGATCGTCACGGCCGCGACGAGGAAGTTCACGACATAGGCCGCGGTGAGACTCGTTCCGGCGATGAGGAGCGGCAGCACAGCGACACCGCGAAGCGCGTTCGTCAGCACCAGGACGAGGCGCCGGTCGGTGCGATCCACGAGCACCCCCGCGCCGATGCCGAACAGGACCGCCGGAATGATGGCGAGCAGGATCAGGAACGAGGACGACGTGTTCGAGTGCGTCAGCTCGGCGACGAGGATGATCAGCGCGGAGGTGACCGCGTTCGCGGCCGTCTGCGACAGGATCTGCGCCGCCCAAACGGCGAGGAACGCGCGATTGCGGAGGAGGCCATGTTGGACGGCCTCCTGGACCTCGGCCAACGGTCGGGCTTAGTCCGCCGGTGCCTGTGGGCCGCGCGAGATGAAGCGCTTGATGTCGCGCTCGACCGACGAGCGCGCGACGAGCACGCGGTGCTCGCACGTGGTGCAGCGCAGCCCGATGTCGGCACCGAGACGGACGATGCGCCAGGTATCACCACCGCACGGATGCGGCTTACGCAGCGTGACGACGTCGTCCAGGTAGAGCGGGAGCGGGCCCTTTGCCTTCGCGGGCGCGGTTCGCATTTCGGTCATTCGCGCGAGTCTAGCCGCGGAGGTTAGCGAAGCGGTGTCGCAAGAGCCGGCAGGTCGAGCGCCGTCTCGCGGCTCACGTCGAAGCGCGTGCCCTTATAGATGAGCTCGAACTGCCCGATGATGCCGCCCGTCCGCGTCATCGCGACGTACATGACGTCCGGTGCGCCGACCGCGCGCACCTGCCACGGACCGCGGACCGCGATCGAGTCAACGGTCAACGCGCGATCGGCGGTGGCACCGAACCAGCTGCGCGGACCGACGCGCGCGGTGTTGACCGCGATCGCTTCGGCTCCGGCGTTGCGGAGCTCGTTCACGAGGTCGGACAGCGCGCGCTCGTCAAATGAGCCGTCGACGCGAACGGTGATGCCCGCGCCGCTCACCGCGCTCATCCCGGCGAAGACGCGTAGCTGGCTCAGCTGGCGCTCGGCCTCGGTCAGCGATCCTTGGCCGCTCGCGATCGCGTTCCGCGCAGTCTCGGTGCGACTGCGAAGGTCCAGGATCTCGTCCTTGATCGCGTTGTTCCGCTCGGAGAGGTTGGCGATGAGCGTCGTGAGCGACGCGGGCGTCTCGAGCTGCAGGCTGCGCGAGTACACGTCCTGGGCCTGGATCTGCGTCACCGCGAGCACGCCCAGGAACAGCGCGACCGCGGTGACAGCGATGACGCCGGCGTTCGACCTCACCGCGGTGTCGCGTACCGCACGTTGAGCGCACTGCGATACGGCGGGAGGTGCAGACCCGTCGCGCGACTCACACGGAAGCCGAGACCGTAGACATCGCGGCGCTGCTTGATGTCGCGGAGCTGCGTCGGATCGTCGTAGGTCGCGAGCAGCTCGTTCTGCGGTCCGATCACCGCGACGGCGAACGGCGGCGACATCAGCGTGCCGTTGACCATGATGGTCGAGCCGACGCAGTAGATGCTCGAGGAGCCGACGATGCGCTCGTCATTCACGGCGATCGACTCGGCGCCGCCGCGCCACGCCTGGTTGACGATGTCGGTGAGGTCGGTGTTGTGACAGATCGACTTCTCGACGTCCTTCGCCGCCGACGCGCCGCGCGCATCGTCGAGCGTGATGATCACTCCGTCACCGGCGCGCTCGGTCAGACCGGCCACGAGCTTGAGCCGATCGATGGCGGCCTGCAGCTCTTTCGAGGCGCCGGTCTGCGTCGACGCGCTGGTCTGGATCTTGTCGAGCTGCGCGCGCAGGTCGGCGAGCTGCAGCTTCAATGCGGCCTGCTCGTTCTGCAGGGTCTTCGCCGCGTCGAGCAGGGGCGTGTTGTACCGGATCGTCAGCTCGTTGCGGTCGGACTGCGTACGCCACTGGATGCTCACGAGCAGTCCGAAAAGCACGGCTGGCACGAGCAGCACCAGCGAGTGCGCGAGTCGAGTCCGGTCGGTCGAGGGCGTTGCCGTCACGTGAAAAGTGTCACACACCTATCAGCGAGTTCCGGGTGAGGGCCGGTCCCCCACGGGGGTGATGGCACGCAGGGGCCCTCGCCGCCACATTCATCGCGGGGTGTCGGGATGAATGTGATCGCGTTGCGCACCGAGCGTCCGTCCGCTAGTTCGGACGAATGCTCCCTGTGCAACACGCCCCACCCAAAGAGCGATGGGCCCGCGAGCCCCGTCAAACAGCGCACCGATCTGCTTCCCTGGACGGTCGTCGTGACGGCCGCGGTGGTCATCACCGCGATGGGTGCAGGTCCCGAGCGCTGGTTCGGTGTTGGCGCGGTGAGCGGACTCCTCGCTGGGATCGCGTGCGCATGGGTCAGCTTCCAGGCCGCCCGCCGCAGCCGCGGCGCCGCCCACGTCCGGGAGCTGGCCTCACTTGCCGAGGACTCCGACGCGCGGGTCCACAGCGTCATCAAGCAATTCGAATGGGCCGTCAGCGACGTCGTGAAGCTCAAGCGCGACTCGGAGCGCGCCCAGGGAGCCGCGGACGCGCTCATGGAGCGGTCTCGCGAGCGCGAGCGCTACGTCAAGAAGCTCGAGCGCCAGATCTTCGAGCTCCGCGAGCAGGTCGCTCATTCCCCGCAGGCCGCCGCGCCCGTTCCGGAGGACACGTTCGACGGACCGGACCCGAGTCGGGTGCCGTTCCGCTGGGCGCTGCACATCGACGGGACCAAGGCGACCCTCGAGCTGGAGACAGGCGTGACGCTGCATCGACCATCGCGGGTGCGCGTGGTCGACCGTGATGGACAGGTCACCGCGGTGAGCGGCGTGCCCGTCCTCCTGGCCGACGGTGGCTACGGCTTCACCGTCGAGGATCCGCCGATCGATCTCGTGACCGACCTGGACGCTGGGCGCGAGCCGAACTACGTGATCGAGGCGCTGGTGCAGTACGAATGGAGGCCGACACGTCTCGAGGACTCCGGCCGCCGAACGCGCATCGTCGCTGACAACCAGGGCCGCTTCTATCGGGTGGCCGACGCCGCGGACGCCGCGCAGGTGTTCGCCGCGCGACCGCCCCGCGCGAACCTCAACTAGACAATCCAAACCCCTCCCAAGCGCGTTGTGCCAGCGATGGCTAACGCGCGCCCGGGCCGCCTCCAAGCGTCGTTCGTCTGTCGCGGGATCTGAGGGGCTGGCCGGAATCGAACCGGCGACGCCCGCCTTAGGACGGCGGCGCTCTATCCACTGAGCTACAGCCCCAAGCGGCTACGCCGCTTGGGGATGCTGCACCTTCGACGAGCGAGCGTCAGCGAGCGAGGAGAGTGGTGCAGACACAGCCCCAATCGGCGACGGCCCGTAGCGGCCGATGACCAAATCGTAACGAGTCGCGGATGCTGTCATGACACACTGAGCATGACCCTTACGGTTTTCGCCAATGTGCCTCCGCCACGCGCGGGAGCAGGGTTGCTGCACCAAGCCGCGAGCGAGGTACGCCATCAACCCCACATTCGTCTGGATCACCGCACAAGACGGGAGCATCCATGCCACGCGCCCGCCGATCATCGCCGACGGACAGGTGATGCTCTGCGGGCACTCCTACGACCGCCGCGATCTGCGGATCAGGATGCAGGCCGCGGCCGGTCTCGCACCAGCCGGCGCGTGCGTGCCGTGCGGCGAGCTCGTCGCAGCCGCGATGGGCGATGCTCCTGAACCGTCCCGCAATGAACGCGAGCGGAAGTCGCCACTGTGGCCGTGACGCGCGTGGCCGACGATGAGGCGACCCGCATCCTCAACGGCTTCCAGCGCGACGCGCGCGCGATGCTCGAACAGCAGCTCCTGCCGACACTGAAGCATCGCGGTCTCTATCCGGAAGCCTCGGTGGACGGGTGGGGCGACTCGCGTGGCGGGCGCGGCGTCGCGTCGACCGTCGTGATGACGTCGCCGAAGTGGCTCAAGCCGACCGACAAGACCAAACAGCTCGCCCGCTTGCGCCTTGAACTCGGCGAGCCGGAAGGCTGGGCGGTGGTCGTCTCTGTCGTGGCTCGACCCGACGTGACGTACCCATGGCCGCCCTCAGACGAAGCGGCATGGTTCGCGGATCAATGCGAGCGCATCCGCTCTCAGATCATGGAGTACCACGACACGAAGGCCGACGCCACATCCAGCGCGCCCCCACTCGACTAGAATCGGCCCATCCCGCGGGGTGTGGCGCAGCTTGGTAGCGCGCAGCGTTCGGGACGCTGAGGCCGAGGGTTCGAGTCCCTCCACCCCGACCGCGGAGGTGCGCCGCAAGCCGGCCAACGTCTGGCCGAGTGGCGCACGATTGATCTCTGGATGACAACAAATGAATGGTCAGGCGATCTGGCGATCGCACCCGATGGCGTCGTGCAACTGATCGTGGCCGCGATCAACCGTCCCAGGAAGCGGGCGTTCGGTGTGCTCAAGACCCAGAACGAGTACGTCGGCTTCGTCCGCGAGAACAGCTTCGAGGTCTGGGAACGTCAGGGTCGCGCGGTCCACGGCCTGGGAACGATCCGCGGCCGCCGCGGCGGAACGCGCGTCGAGCTCCGCTGCGTGCTGCCACAGCGCACGAAGATCCTCATCGGCCTCTTCTTCGCGCTCTACCTCCTCGTCGCCCTCGGCATCGCGACGCAGCCGCCGCGACCCGAGGTGAGCGTCGAGGAGATCGCCATCACCGTGGCGGGCGCGGGACTGCTGGCCGCGATCTTCACCGCCGCCGCGGCGCAGCAGCGCGCCGATCTGCGGCGCTTCGCGGAGGGGATATTCAGCGAGGCCCCGCGGCTCTAGCGGAAACTGGGCCCGAAGATCGCCGTCGCGGGCCCGAACGCGAGCCACGGCACCAGCCACAGCACGGCCATCGAGGCGATCTGGATCGCGAGGAATGGGTACATGCCCGAGAAGATCTCGTTGAGCGTGATCGCCTTTCCCGCCACGCCTCTCAGGTAGTAGGCAGACATGGCGACCGGAGGGGACAGGAAGGACGTCTGCTGATTGAGCGCGGCCATGATGCCGAAGAAGAACGCATCGGTCGCGACGTTGTCCGGGTACTGCTGGTGGTACGTCGCGAGCAGCGGCAGGAACAGCGGCATGAAGATGATCGTGATCTCCGTCCACTCGAGGGGCCAGCCGAGGACGAAGATGATGATCTGGACGACCCAGAAGAAGACCTCTGGCGAGAGGTGCAGGCCGAGGATGAAGTCGCCGATGAGCTGCGCGCCGCCAAGACGCGCGAACACCGCCGCGAAGATGCTCGATCCGACGAGAAGCCATCCGACCATCGCGGCGGTCCTCACGGTGAGGAACACGGACTCGCGGATCATCGAGAAGCTGAGCCGGCGATGCGCCGCCGCGAGCAGGATGCCGCCGAGCGCGCCGAGCGCGGCGCCCTCGGACGGCGTGGCCAGCCCGAAGAAGATCGCTCCGAGGACGAAGAGGATCAGCGAGACGATCGGCACGAACCCGCGGAAGATCAGACCCAGCTTCTCCGAGCCGGTCAGCTGTTCGCGCTGCGCCTTGGTGAGCATGGGCGCGTCCTGCGGGCGGACCTTCGCGCGGACGACGATGTAGGCCAGATAGAAGAAGGACAGCATGAAGCCGGGCAGGAAGGCACCGGCGTAGAGGCGGGGCACGGACACGCCGGCAACGAAGCCGTAGAGGATCAACAGCACGCTCGGCGGGATCAGGATGCCGAGCGTTCCCGACGCGGTGACAGCGCCGGCGGCGAATTTCTTGTTATATCCAGCCCGCAGCATCGCCGGGAATGCGAGGAGCCCAAGCAGCGTCACGGCCGCGCCGACGATGCCCGTCGCCGTGGCAAAGATGGTGCCTGTCGCGAGCGTCGCGACGGCGAGCGATCCGGGGAGCCAGCCGAACATGACGTTCACAGCGTGGAACAGCTCGTCGAGGATGCCGGCGCGTTCGATGATGTAGCCCATGAACAGGAAGAGCGGAATGGCGACGAGCACGTCGTTCTGCATGACGAAGAAGACGCGCTGGACCGCGAGATCGAAGACGAGGAACCCGATGGCGAGGAAACCGAAGGTGATGCCGAGCGCCATGAGCGTGAACGCGGTCGGGAACCCGATCAGGATCGCCAGGACCATGAGCGTGATCATGATCAGGCCGAGCATCTCGGGACTCATCGTTAGACCTCGCTCTGCTTCGCCAGGATCGTCTCGGTCTCCTCGACATCCGATAGACGCGGCGGCCAGACACCTGTCCGCAGCGCCTGCACGCAGCGGATCGTTTCCGCGACCCCCTGGATGGCCATCAGCAGCGCAGCGACCGGGATCACGGTCTTGAGCGGGTAGATCGGCGGGGCTGCGGCCGAGGTGAAGGCGCGCTCGTGAATTGCCCACGACGCGGCCGCCCACTGTGCGCCGACCGAGACCATCGCCAGGATCCCCGGGAAGAACGCGAAGATGTACAGGAAGAGGTCCACGGCCGCCTGCGTCTTGACCGGCCACTTGCGATAGAAGATGTCGCCGCGCACATGCTGCGAGCGCGACAGCGCATACGCGCCGCCGATCATGAACAGCGTCGCGTACAGGTAGTAGGACATGTCGTACGAGTAGTTGTAGGTGAACCAGATCTGCCGGATGAAGGGGTCGAGCGGGGTCGACGAGAGCGGCTTGGAGAGATAGCGCATCAGGACATCGAAGCTGATGAGGATGGTGCTGAGGAGCACCAGCCAGGAGATCGTCTTACCGCTCCATGAGCTGAAACGGTCGATCCGCAGCAACCAGGTCTGCATCCCCACTCCTACGTCTTACATGCCACGGGGCCCTGGGTTTCCCCAGGACCCCGTGGGGATAGTTCGATAAGCCTCGGGGTAGCTAGAGCTTCGGCCTTGCGGCGTACGACACCGGGTCGGGCGTGCGGATGTTGATCGTGTCGGCCCAGGGGAAGATGCGCTCCGCCCACGCCCGCTGCGACTTGAGGATCGAGACGAATTCCGGGTTGTCCTTCGACTCGGAGGCGACCACCGACTCCCACGCCTTCAGCTGGCTGTCGCGCACGGACTGGGGCGCCACGATGAACTTGATGCCGCGTGCGAGCAGCTTCGCGTAGTCGTCGGAGTTCTTGAAGAGCTGCAGCCACTCGCCGTCAGCCGACGCGGCGACCGTCGACCACCGCATGATCGACTGCAGGTCCTTGGGCATGCTTTCGTACTTCGTCTTGTTCAGGGTGAGCTCGAGGATCTCGCTCGGCTGGTGGTACGACTGCGTCATCAGGATCTTGCGCACGTCGGGCAGGCCGTACGCCGTGTCCGACGTCGTGTTGTTGAACTCCGCGGCGTCGATCACGCCGCGGTCAAGGGATGACGCGACGTCGGCGCCCGCCACCGAGATGACGCTTGCTCCCATGAACTGGTAGATGCCGGTCGCGAGACCGACGGTGCGGAACTTCATTCCCTTGAAGTCATCCGGGCTTTTGATCTCGTCCTTGAACCAGCCCAGCGGCTGATTCTGCATCGGCATGTGGAAGAACGACTTCACGTTGAGCTTGAGCTTGCCCTGCACCAGCTGCTCGTAGAGCGCCTGGCCACCGCCGTAGTAGTACCAGGAGAGCCACATCTGGCCGCTCATGCCCATCATCGGGCCGGTGCCCATGAGGCTCACCGCGTGGTCCTTGCCGTAGTAATAGGCCGGCACGTGGTGCGCGCCATCGAGCGTGCCCGCGTGGACGGCATCGATCGCGCCCGCGGTGTTGGTGATGGTGTTGACCGGCAGCGCGTCGATCTTGATGCGGCCGCCCGACATCTCCTCCACGCTGGCTTTCCAGTTGAGGAACATGGTCTGGAAGATGTCGTTCCCGGCCCACCCGGACTGGATCTTCCATGTGATGGTCTCCGCCCGGGGCGCGGACTCGCTGGCGGCGCCCGACGCGGTCGGCCCCGACGATGCCGCCGGCGCGTTCTGCGACAGGCACGACGTCACGAAGGCCGCGAGACCCGAGAGCGATCCGTACTTGAGGAATCCGCGGCGCGACAAGTTCGAAAGAAGACTCACAGCGTGTTCCACCTCCTGCCTTTGCCCCACTCGACGGCCACATTCGATGCTCGACGATTCCACCTGTCAAGTCGGTGTTTTCGTCTGGCGCGAACACGCCCCGAGATGGCGCTTGTGAGTAGTACGCGTCCGACGGCCCGCAGGGTCACTCGCGCCGGCCCTAGCGGAATGACGCCGCCATGCGGATCGCGTCCTCACGCGTGACCTGCGCTTCAAGGCGGAACGTCACGCCGTCCTGCTCCCAGAGGAGCGTGTTGCCGGCGAGTCGGAGCGTCTCCGTAACGATGTTGCCGGTCTCGTCGCGGTAGAAGAACTGATGGGGCGCGCCGTCGAGCCAGAAGCCGCGGCCGCCGTTCACGCTCACGTCCTCGATCCGCGTTCCTCCACCCGCGACCTTGCCAAAGAGCGCCTCGTCCACCCGGCCACGGAGCGCGACGACGATGGCACTCACGCCGGCGTTCGGCGACACGGGCACGCCGGCGCGGCTCAGGTACACCAGGGTCACGCGCTGCGTGCCCGACTGCGTCTGATCCAGGTAAACCTCGTCCGGCGTGCCAAGTCGCGCGTCCGTGGGCACGCGCAGGAACGGCGCTTGTGCCCTTGCCTGTTCGAGCGTGACCCGCTGGCCCGGGAAGCGCGGCGTGGCCGACGGCCCGGGCGTCGTCGATACCGAGGGCGCGCGGAAGATGTCGATCCCCGGCAGGCGCAGGAACCGGTCGGCGATGCTCGTGGAGGACAGCGCGATGGCAACGACCAGCAGGACCAGCGTGGCGAGCGCGGGCACGAGGCCGAAGCGCGGTGCGACGAACGCGTCCCACCAGCGCCGTGACCGCGGCTCGCGCAATCGCGCGCGGACCGCGTCGGCCATCGCCGCCGGGCGCGGATAGGCCAGGCGGTCGCCGACATCGGCGAGCGTCGCTTCGAGCTCGTGCTCGGTCATCGGCTCACGCGTCATCCCGGCCCTCTCCTTCCATCACGGCCCGCAGCCGCCCGATCGCCCGCGAGAGGCGCGACTTCACCGTACCGCGCGCCACGCCCAGCGCGTCCGCCATCTCGATCTCCGAGAGATCGAAGAAGTAGCGGTACGCGATCACGAGGCGGTCCTCCTCTTTCATCTGCCTCAGAGCCTCGAGCACCAGCTCGCGCCGCTCATGAGCGAGGGCCGACGCCTCGGGTGACAGGGCCGTGTCGCCCGAGGCGCGGTCCAGGGCGGCGCTGAGTCCGACCGTCGGTCGCCGGCCGGCCGCCTTACGGCGGTTGATGGCCTCGTTCGCGACGATCCGGAGCAGCCAGGGGCGGAAGGGAGCGCCGGCGCGGAAGCGGTCGAGCGCGTAGAAGGCCTTCACGAAGGCGTCCTGCGCGACGTCCTCGGCATCCGCCGCGGTGCCCGTGATCACGTAGGCCGTGCGCGCGGCGATGGCCTGATAGCGCGTCACGAGCTCCGCATAGGCGTCGTGATCGCCATGTCTCGAGCGTTCCACCAGTACGGCGTCCTCCGTCGGCCGGCCCTCCACGGAGTCGGTTCTCACCCTCTTTACAGCGCTCACGCCGGCCGGTTCCCGCCCCGACTAGACCCGGACCAGCTCTTGGAGCAGCCGGTAGCGCCCCTGGACGTCCTCCGGCGTCGCAGCCTCGATGCCGTCCACGCTGAAGCGCTCCACCGCGAAGGAGGCGCAGACGGTCCCGTGCAGCGTGGCGCGGCGCAGCGCGCGGTCGTCGAGCGAGCCGCACTCCGCGAGGTGGCCCAGGAAGCCGCCGGCGAAGCTGTCACCCGCCCCGGTCGGATCCGTGACCTCGTCGAACGGGAAGGCCGGCGACCAGAACGAAAACGACCGCGTGAACAGCACCGAGCCGTACTCGCCGCGCTTCACGATGACCGCGCGCGGACCGAGCGCAAGGATGTCCCGCGCGGCCTTGGGGACGCTGACCGTGCCGCAGAGCTGGCGCGCCTCTGACTCGTTCACGCTGACGATGTCGACGCGCTTGATCACCTCGACGAGCGCTTCGCGCTTGTGCTCGATCCAGTAGTTCATCGTGTCGAGCGCGACCGCCTTTGGCGAACGGACGCTGCGCAGCGTCGCGAGCTGGATCTCGGGGTCGATGTTCGCGAGGAACACGAAGTCACTGTCCGCGAATGACTCGGGCACGCGCGGCTTCCAGTCGGCGAAGACGCCGAGGTCGGTGTTGATCGTCTGCGCCGTGTTCATCGCGTCGTCGTAGCGGCCCAGCCAGCGGAACGATCCACCGGGCCGTCGCTCGAGACCGGCGAGGTCGATGCCGCGCGAGCGAAGGCGCTCGACATCCTCTTCGCGGAAGTCGTCGCCGATCACGCCCACGAGCCGGACCGGTGCGTACAGTCCAGCCGCGATCGCGAAGTACGACGCTGCCCCGCCCAGCACGTTGGTCCGATGCTCGACCGGTGTCTGCACGTCGTCGTACGCGAGCGAGCCGACCACGAGGATGTTCGACATCACGTAGCCGCCGGCGCGGTCAGGACGCCGAGGAGCGTGAGCAGCGCGTAGCTCACGGCGATGCCGAGCGCGAGCCAGTCGAGCTCCGTCATGCGTTCCTCCACCGGTGTGCCCGGGCGCGACTGCCAGTATCCGTTCAGCGCGTGCTGCCCGAACACGACGAGTGCCGTGCCGACCGCGAGCTCGATAGCGTCGAGCACCTGGAAGATCGGGTCGCTCGAGTAGTGCGTGAACGTGAGCCACCAGATGCCGGTGCCGATCGCGCCGGTGAGCGCGTCGACTCCGTGCGCCGGATCGACCTTGCGCCGCAGCGTGTCCAGCAGGGCGAAGTGGCGGTAGGCCTGCCACAGCCCGTAGACCGGGACGAAGATCGAGAGCGCATGCGCCAGCGGCATCATTCGGGCGTCACCGGTCTCACGCTTGAGCTCAGCCCAGGTCAGGCCGTACCAGATCGGGATGTACGCACCGAGCGAGAGGACCGTGAGCGCGCCGACCAGCCACAGCGGCCGGCGTCTCGGCTGCGGCGCGACTGGCGTGACGTTCAGACCGCGCCGTCGCGACGGAGCGCCGCGATCTCCTCCTTCGCGTACCCGAGCTCGCGGAGGATCTCGTCGGTGTGCTCGCCGAGCTCCGGCGGGGCGCGACGGACCGACGCGGGAGTACCCGACAAGCGCACCGGGATACCCGGCGCGCGCACGCGGCCCGCGGTGGGGTGATCGACCTCCGCAACGAGCCCGAGATGACGCACGACGGGATCGGCGAACACCTCGTCGAGCGAATTGATCGGGCCGACCGGCACGTTCGCCTCGC
>JBDUCG010000199.1:0-4115 GCA_040003565.1 Chloroflexota bacterium
CCAGTTTGCGCCAGAATCGAGCCGTGCGGGTCATCCGCGTCACCAAAGCCGGTCGCGCGCGGTCGGACAATCCGATCTTCGTCGGCGAGGTCGATTACCAGACCGCAGTCGGCGAGGAGAGCCGCGACCTGCGTCTTTCGGAGGTGCACTTCAAACGGGGCGCGGTGAACAAGCCGCACATGCACTCGACGGATCAGATCCTCGTCGTCACCGAGGGCGACGGCCTCGTCGCGACCGACGAGGAGAGCCACGACGTGTCGGCCGGGGACGTCGCATTCATTCCCGCGAACACGAAGCACTGGCACGGCGCGCGGCCCGGCAAAGACATGACGCACTGGGCCATCCTCGGCAACGGGAAGACGACGATCGTCGAGGAGCGCTGACCAGACCTAGAACTGCGCCGGCAGCTCCGCGCCCGCCATCTTCTCGAGACGCGCGATGCGGTCGGCGATGGGCGGGTGGGTCGCGAAGAGTCCGCCGAGGCCGCCGGGCAGCAGCGGCTGCACGATGAACAGCGGCGCGACCGACGGATTCACCGGCAGCGGGATCTTCTTGCCGTACGTCTCGAGCTTTCGCAGCGCCGAGGCGAGCGCGAGCGGGTCGTGGGTCAGCTCGGCGCCCTGGTCGTCGGCGCCGTACTCGCGCGAACGGCTGACCGCGAGCTGTACGAGCGCCGCGGCGATCGGCAGGAGGACGATGCCGAGGAGCATGCCGATCATGCCCAGCGATCCGGAGTTCCGGTTATCGCGATCGCCTCCTCCCATCCACATCGACCACTGCGCCATCTGGGCCATATAGCTGATCGCCCCCGCGACCGACGCCACCACGGCCATCACGAACGTGTCCCGATTGCGCACGTGGCCGAGCTCGTGGGCGAGCACGCCCGTGAGCTCGCGCTCGTTCACGATGTCGAGGATGCCCCGCGTGACCGCGACCACCGCATGCTGAGGATCGCGGCCGGTGGCGAAGGCGTTCGGCGCAGGCTGGTCGATGACGAAGATCCGCGGCGTCGGCAGACCGGCGGTCTCCGCGACCCTGCCGACGATGCGGTACAGCTCCGGTGCCTCTGCCTCGGTGACCGGCTTCGCGCCGGCGAACGACAGCGCGATCCGGTCGCTGAACCACCACGCGCCGAAGTTCATTAGGAGCGAGATGAGCAGCGCGGGCAGCACCGCGCTTGGGCCGAAGAAGAGTCTTGCGGCTGCGATGAGGATCAGAGTGAGAAGCGTCAGAAGGCCAACGACTTTGATGGTGTTCATACGGACCGTTGCATGCACGTTACCTACCAGAGCGTTTTTTGTACCCTGAACACATCGTTACATCCATCCGCATCGCGCGTGTTGCGGCCTTGTTGTCCCTGGCCGTGGCGTGCGCTCCGAGCGCGGTGGCGCCGAGCGCGGTCCCGGTCTCGACCGCTCCCCTCCAGTCAGCTACGCCCGGCACATCCAGTTCTCAGCCGACGCAGAGCGCGCCGCCGCGGATACAGGTCGCCGATTCGCCGCTGCCGCAGGTGGCGGGCGCGTTCGTCCTGTTCCAGCTGCCGGCCGATCCGCGTTTGCGCGCGATCTCGTACGGCGCGGAGGTCAGTGGCGTGCTGCCGGGGCAGGTCCCGCAGAGCGCCGTGTGGTCGCAGTCGCCGTATGGCGCGCCGTACCTCGTCGGATCCACGATCTACAGCGCCGACGGCGGCGTGCTCGGCACGGCGCCCTGGCCCACGCCGGACCGCAGCATCACGTGGTCGGACGATGGCCGGTCCATGTGCGCGGTGGTCCCCGAGCGTCCGGCGACCGGCGCAACGCTTCGGCTGGAACGCGCGTTGATCGGCCAGGCCGCGAAGGTCGTCGCCAGCGGCTTCGGCACATACGGCGACAACTCGTCGCAGGTCGTTCTCGCCTGCGACGAGACCACCGACCGCGCTGTCGTCGCGGTGTTCGGGCAGGGGTTGTACGCGGCGCGCCTGTGGGTCTTCCGCCTCTCGACCGGCGGTCTCATCCGGGGGGTCGACTACGGCTCGGGCGCGTTCGGGCGCTGGGTCGCAGCATCGAGCGACGGCACGCTGCTCGCCGAAACGGAACAGCTGACCGCGGGCGCAGTGCGGAAGGTCACGATCCGGAGAGCTGACGATGGCGCGATCCTCGGCAGCCTCGACGATGTCATCGCCCAGGGCTTCTCCGGGGACAACAGCCTGCTGGTCGTCTCGATGGCGGGTGGCGCGGCGGTGATCGACTGGAACACCGCCAGCGCGCGCCGCGTGTGGAGCAGTACCGGCGGCACGTATGGCGGGTTTCTGGCCGAGCCCGCCAGTCGACGCCTCGCCGTCGGTATCGGATTCCTCGGTGGATCGAACCAGCGCGATGTCTATCTGATCGATGCCGCCGGAAAACCACTGCTGCTGCCGGCGATGGTGCGCGTCTCGCTGCGGTACTAGATGGTGGGAATGATCTCGATGATCCGATGATTCGGCAGCTCGAGCGCGACGTACGACGGCAGGCCGAGCGTCGCCCATAGGTCCGTCGCATCGACGTGCGCGCGCTTGGCGACGAAGAGCGAGATCACCGTGCCGTGGCTGACGACGACCACGTCGCCGTCCTCATCGCGGCCATCGCCGATCACCTGATCGACCGCGGCTTCGAATCTTGTCAGCGCCGCGGCTGCGGACTCGGCTCCAAAGACGATCTCGTCGGGATGCGCGAAGAGGTCGCTCATGCGCGTCGCGAACTCGGCGCGACCGAGGAAGCCGGCGGCCCGGCGATCGTGCTCGTGTAGTCCGTCCGCTGTCGCGAACGGCACGCGCAAACGCTTGGCGACGATCGACCCGGTCTCGGTCGCCTTCGGCTCGAGGCTTGCGGCCACCCTGGTCGGTCGATAGCGCTCGAGAAGGCGCGCGGCAAGTGTGCCTGCGGCGGCAATTCCCTCAGGTCGCAGGCGCCACAGGTGCGCGGGTATCTCGACATCGACCTGGGGCATGGCGTGCTTGACGAGGATCAGGTGTCGCGTGTCACAGCTCCTTGCGCGTGAAGCTCCACACCGCGAGCGCGAGCATCGCGGTGATCCAGGTCACGCACCACGCGATGTAGGCCGGCGGCGGCGGATCGGCGACGAAGAACGGATTCGCCGCCGCCGCCGAGCCGGCCGCGCGCGCGGCGGCGATCACCGACGCGGGCTCCAGGCTCCACACCGCGCCTCGCCAGAGCCCATCGGTCGGCAGGATCAGCTTCGACGCGGTCCCGACGTGCGTGAGCGTCGCGTTGTCGAACACGAGCCCCACGCCGCCGACGATGCCGCCCATCCACGCCAGCCCCCAGAGGATCAGTCCGGTCACGCCGCCGACCATGCCGGCGAACCTGGTCGACAGGAGCAGTGAGAGCGTGAGGACGACGATCGCCTCGCCGATCACGAAGAGGAGAAACTCGAGCGGATGCGGCGGCGAGTAACCGACGACCACCTGCACGAGGAGCATCTGCACGACCGATGCAGGTATCGCGTAGATCAGCACGGTCGCCACGAGGCCGAGCCATTTGCCCACGACGTACTCGAGGCGCGTGATCGGCCGCGCGAGCATCGCCTGCGTGATGCCGGATTCGACTTCGGCCGAGATGGCCGGTGAGGCCGCGAACACGGCGGAGAACGCGAGCACGAAGCTGAACATGAACATCACCAGGATCAGCAGCTGCGACGCGATCGCCGCGATCTCCACCGCCGTGATCGGGCGACCGCGATTGTCACCGAGGCTCGGGATCCGCGAGAAGCCCCAGGTGGTGAGCGTGATGACGACGATCGTGAGAAGCAGGAGGACCAGGAAGAGTCGCCGACGCAACAGCTCCTGAAGCTGGAGACGTGCGATCGTGAACGCCAGCATCAGTTTGGCTGACCCAGGAGCTGCAGGAAGCGGTCCTCGAGCGACTCGTGTCGTGGCTCGACCGCATACACGCGACCACCGAGCCGTACGATCTCCGCGACGAGCTCGGGCACGCGTTCGCTGTCGACACCGCGCACGACGAGCCAATCCGCTTCGACGTCGAGCTGCCCGTAGCGCGCCAGGCCCGCCGTCGCATCGCGGTCGAGCCCGGTGGCGCGGATGCGCACGGTGTCGCCACCCAGGAGCTCGTCGAGGG